>JAZOBK010000028.1:0-5973 GCA_045595985.1 Oscillospiraceae bacterium | reverse complement strand
TGAGTACACGTTTTCCGCCACGGGTATCACGGGATTCAATTGCAAAAATGTCACCGAACACAACGACCTTCTGCCCTCTGGTTTCCAGAGCAGAGGGGATAGAAATGGGATCATCACGAATGATTCTGCCCTTGATCAGCGTGCCGCTGCCGGATTCTATGTCCAGATTCAGGTGTTCCAGCGATACGGACTGCGGGCCCTGCGGAATTGCAGGTGCTTCTGCCACATCCTGTTCCGGCATCATCGGAGCCGGAGGAGGCGGTATGTATTCGGGAGGAATTTCCTCAATAACACGTTCCAGATCTTCACCTGTAAACATATCGGGTCCATGCAGAGAAACGGTGACACTGCGTGAAAAATGCGTCTGAATAAACTGCGTGAACACCTTGGTGAAATGAAATTTTTCCAGAATCGGATAGCCGCCGTTGAGCAGTTCAATATGAATGCTGTCGTCATTCCACGTTACTTCCGCTCTATTGAGAAATCCATTAATGATGGGAAGCTCCCGCTTGAGCATTTCTACCACAACGGGATAAACTTCCTTTGTGAACAGTTTCGGTTCATAACGGCAGTCAAGTCGAACCGTTTTTACCTGCAATGCGTCACCTACGATATGTTCAAAATCCAGAATATCCGCTGTCGGAACAATATTCGGAAACTGCACAATAAATGTGATCTCGTTAAGCGTTCTTTCATCGTAGCGGATATTTTCAATGACACCCTGATGTACTGAAACGGGCAAATCCTTTGTGTATTCATTTAAAAATTCAAGTAATGTTGCATTTGCCATTGTTTCACCCACCTTTGGAATTATAATTTTTGCAATTCTTCAAGAAGTGCAGGTACAATTTCCTGCTCCGGAACCTTCCTGAGGATTTCACCGTGGCGGAACAGCAGACCAATACCGTCACCGCCGGCTACGCCAATATCGGCTTCTCTTGCTTCACCGGGGCCGTTGACGACACAGCCCATCACTGCGATCTTGACATCCTTTTCAATGTCGGCAACCGCCGCTTCTACCTGCTTTGCGAGGGAAACAAGATCAATTTTGGTTCTGCCGCAGGTCGGACAGGAAACGATCTGTACGCCCCCACGCTTGCCGATACTCTTGAGAATATCCTTGGCAGCGGCAATTTCACGGATCGGATCATCCGTCAGGGAAACACGGATGGTTTCACCAATGCCGTCATGCAGCAAAGAACCGATGCCGATCGCGGATTTGATCAGTCCCATACGTTCTGTACCCGCCTCAGTCACACCAAGGTGGAGCGGATAGGGGCATTTTTCGGCTGCCAGACGATAGCTGTCGATCATACGGTTCACATCGGAGGATTTGATAGATATAACAATATCTTCAAAATCAAACCGCTCAAGCAATGCTGCATGATGCAATGCACTTTCTACAAGTGCTTCCGGTGTGGGGGAACCGTATTTGGCAAGGATCTCCTTTTCCAGTGAACCAGAATTTACACCGATACGAATCGGAATATTGCGTGCCTTACACGCCTGTGCTACCTGACGAACACGATCCATATCCCCGATATTTCCGGGATTGATACGGATCTTGTCAACACCAGCAGCCGCCGCTTCCAGTGCGATTCGGTAATCAAAATGGATATCCGCTACAAGCGGAATGGAAATTTTCTCTTTGATCGCAGGGATCAGACGAACTGCATCCAGCGTAGGAACAGCAGTACGGATAATTTCACATCCTGCCTTTTCCAATGTGGCTGCCTGTGCTGCATTGCCTGCAATATCCTCTGCGGGAACATTCAGCATGGACTGGATGTAGATATGCTCACCATTCAGCGTGCAGTTTCCAACTTTTACGGGTTTTACGTTTCTCATATTCAAACACCTCATATTACGGCTGTCAGCCTTGAATCATCTTGACAATATCCTGGAACGTTACAACGACCATCAGCAGCATCAACAGGGCAAGACCGATAAAATGCACCAAGCCCTCATGCTCGGGATTGACGGGTTTCCGGCGAATCGCTTCTATCAGCAGGAACACCAGTCTTGCACCATCAAGTGCAGGAATCGGGAGAAGATTGAAAATTCCAACATTGATCGTAATGAAATACGCAAGTGATAATACCGAAATCAGTTTTTCCACGATGGTTTCGCCAACGCTTGCCGCTTCCCCGATCGTGCCGATAATGCCTACGGGACCGGACAGATCATTGAAACCATATTTGCCGGTAACCAGATCAATCAGGGATGCCCAGATCAGACGCCCTGTGGATATGGTATTGAGTGCACTGTACTGGATCACATTAAAGAAATTACATTTCTCTGCCTTGATATAAAAATCCAATCTGCTTTCCGTTTTGGTATTGTAAAATCTGACATTTTCAAGCGTAACTTTCTCTCCGTTACGCTTTACAACCAATGTCATGGTATCGGATTCTGCTGAGCGTAATTTGTAGGACAGATCCGTATCCGTAAAAATCCGCATTCCATCTATGGAAATGATGGTATCACCGATCTGAAGTCCTGTTGTTTCACTGGTGGAAGTAGAGATATGTTCCCCCGTTACAGAATCCACTGTGTAGGAAAACCCTGCAATTTTGTTGGTTGCCACATCCTGATAAAGCAGAGTTGTTACCACAATCAGCAAAAATCCAAGTACGATATTCATGAATGCACCTGCAACAACAACCGCCATTCTCTTGGGAACACTTTTTTTGCCGAAGGCTCTGGGATCGTTGCTTTCTGCGTCCTCGCCTTCCATTGCACAGTATCCGCCAACGGGCAGCAGACGCAGTGAATATTCGGTTTCCTTGCCTTGTTTCTTCAGAATCACAGGTCCCATGCCGATTGCGAATTTATTGACCTTGATCCCGCACAGCTTTGCAACAATGAAATGTCCGAACTCATGGATCGCAATAATAACGCCAAATACGACGAGTGCAATAAGAATTGTAGTCATATATCATAAACCCTTTCTATGTCTTTGCGTTATGCAGTTTCAGTTCTTTACAATGCGGCTGCGTACAAATGCTCTGGCGGCTCTGTCCGCTTCCAGAACATCTTCATAGCAAGTAACTGCACCACCCTGTACGGATTCCATTGCCGCACGAACCAGCTCGCCGATCTGTAGGAAACCGATTTCATCCCGCAAAAACCATGCAACCGCTTCTTCATTGGCAGCATTGACAATGCACGGACGCAGACCGCCTTCCGTAATTGCGTCGATTGCCGCACGCAGACAGCCGAAAGTTTCATAATCAGGCTGTTCAAAGGTGAGTGTGCCATAGTCCGTCAAAGAAAGCGGACGTGTCGGGCAAACCTTGCGTTCAGGGTAAAGCAGAGCATACTGAATCGGAATCTTCATATCCGGAACACCCATCTGTCCGATCACTGCATAATCCTCAAATTCCACTGCGGAATGCAATATACTCTGACGGTGCACCACAATCTCAATCTGCGAGGGTTCAAGATCAAATAGCCACTTGGCTTCAATGAATTCCAGACCCTTATTCATCAGAGTGGCAGAATCAATCGTGATCTTGTTGCCCATGTCCCAGTTCGGATGCTTGAGGGCATCCGCCGCACGGACATTTTTCAATTCAGCTGTATTTTTACCAAAGAAAGGGCCGCCGGATGCGGTCAGAATGATCTTGCGTACCGGATTCATGGAATTACCCTGCAAACACTGAAAAATTGCGGAATGCTCACTGTCAACGGGATAAATGTGAACTCCCTTTTCAGCCGCCGCACGCATCACAAGTGATCCCCCCGCAACCAGTGTTTCTTTATTGGCAAGTGCAACATCCGTTCCGGCTTCAATGGCTGTCAGCGTCGGCAAAAGACCAACCATGCCGACAACACTGTTGAGAACAATATCTGCTTCACCGGAGCCTGCGATCTGACAAAGACCTTCCATACCGGTGAGAATTTCAATTTTCTCATCAGCAAGCAATTCGGTAAGCTGCTCTTTCTTGGACTCATCAAAAATACAAACACAGGAAGGATGGAATTCCTTTGCCTGCTGTGCAAGCTTTTCAGCCTGACTATGTGCTGCAAGTGCGGTCACACGCATTCCATGCATTTTGGCTACTTCCAGTGCCTGCGTTCCGATAGAACCGGTTGAACCGAGGATGGATACACTTTTCATGTTAGAATTTCCTTTCTTGCCAGAATAATACAATAAACCCATCCGGTGTACAGATAGGTTTATCGCCGATTTTACTTAAAAATTGAAAAAATAGTTAAAAACACATACATGGTCGGTACTACGAACAGCACACTATCAAAACGGTCCATCATACCTCCATGTCCGGGCATGATCGAACCATAATCCTTGATGCCCTTCTGCCGCTTCACAACCGAAGCACACAGATCACCCAGCACACTGATCACGGCACTGACAGCACCGAGAACAACGGCAGCAAAATAATTCACTTCCACTGTGCCGCCCGTGAATTTCACAATCAGGGAATATCCCAGACAAATAAGGGCAAACACAACTGCATTTGCTACAAGACCGCCCACAAAACCCTCAACGGTTTTCTTCGGGCTGATGGTGGGACAGAGCTTGTGCTTTCCAAGTGTGATGCCTGCAAAATACGCACCGGAATCTGCAATCCATGCACCGCAAAGTGCCAGAACCACATAGACCATTCCATGTTCATCTACATTTTTGATCGGAATAACAAACGAAAGCGATTTCGTTACCAGTATTGCCGACATAAGCATGAATGCAATCTGTTCCACATGAAACTTCTGGGAATTGCGAATGAACGCAACAAATACAAGAAGAAGGCAAATAAAATGTGCCAGCGGCATATATGCTTGACATCCGTAGAATTCCAGAAACGGCGTCACAATACCGTACAGGAGCACACCGGCATAGGCAAGACGGAACTGCATCCCGCCGATCGCCTGTGTAAGCTCTGTCAGAATGATCGCAATGACACCAGCAATTGCAAGCGGAAAGAGAAATGTCGTATTCAAAAACAGCACGACAAGTGCCAGTGCAATTCCGATAAAGGCGGAAATCAGACGTACTGCCATGGATCAGACACCTCCAAATCGTCTGCCTCTGCCTGCAAAATCGACCAAAGCCTTGTTTAATTCATCAGGTGAAAAATCAGGCCACATAATATCTGTAAAATAATATTCCGCATAAGCACACTGCCAAATCAGGTAATTGGAAAGACGCAGCTCACCGCTGGGACGAATCACAAGATCCACATCGGGCATTCCGGCGGTGTACAGGTGATCGGCAACGGTCTGTTCGGTAATATCATCCACAGAAAGTTCACCGCTCTGTACCTTTTCGGCAATCAGACGTGCTGAACGTGCAATCTCATCCCTGCCCCCGTAATTGGTAGCAAGGAGAACTGTCAGCTGTCTGTGATGTGCGGTATCTTCCTCAAGCTTGATCATCTTGGTACGGATATCCTCAGGATACACGCTTTTGTCCCCCAGAAAAATAGCTCGTACACCATCACCAAGGTGCTTCTGCACTTCATCGAGATACTCACGCATAATTGCGAGAATTCCGTCGATTTCCTCTTTCGGGCGTTTCCAGTTTTCTGTGGAGAAAACATAGAACGAAATATAGGGAATTCCTATATCCTTGCAATACTGCATGATCCGCTTAAAATTTTTTCCGCCTTCAACGTGGCCAAGACTTCTGGGCAGTCCGCGTTTTTTTGCCCAGCGTCCATTGCCGTCCATAATAAAACCAATATGGGTAGGCAGAATCTCCGGCAGCGAATCACTCTCCGCCGCCGACTTTTTCTTTAAAAATGCCATGATTTGCTCCTAAAACTGTAATTTATGTCGGGAACATCAGATGCTCATGATTTCCTTTTCCTTTTCTGCAACAACCTTGTCAACTTCCTCACAGAAACGGTCAGTGAGCTTCTGAGTCTTCTTCTCTGCTTCCTTCTGATCGTCCTCTGTGATTTCGCTGTTCTTCTTCATTGCCTTGATTTTATCAATAGCATCACGACGAAT
>JAZOBK010000027.1:0-2917 GCA_045595985.1 Oscillospiraceae bacterium | reverse complement strand
TTATTCCGACAACGAACCCGACATCCACTGCAATTTTCAAGACGCTGATTTCTTTAAAGACCAGAAACGTTATCATCATCAGCCCCCATCCGAGAGCTAAGAAATCGACCATTGCGGCTGCAAAGATCGTGCTGGAGGCAGCAGTCAAGGCAGGTGCTCCCGAGGGCATCATCGGCTGGATCGACGTGCCTTCACTGGAAATGACCAATACCATCATGAAGGAATCCGACATTATTCTTGCAACGGGCGGTCTCGGCATGGTAAAGGCTGCGTATTCCAGTGGCAAGCCCGCACTGGGTGTTGGTGCAGGCAATACGCCCGCTATTATCGACAAGAGTGCGGATATTCAGCTGGCTGTCAATTCCATCATTCACTCCAAGACATTTGATAACGGTATGATCTGTGCATCCGAGCAGTCCGTTATCGTAGATAAGAGCATCTATAATGCAGTGAAGAAGGAATTTGCAAAGAGAGGCTGCTATTTCCTGACAGAGGAAGAAACGGAGAAGGTTCGCAAGACCATCATTATCAACGGTGCACTGAATGCCAAAATCGTTGGCCAGCCTGCCGCAAAGATTGCAGAGCTTGCAGGTGTAACGGTGCATCCTGATACAAAGATCATCATTGGTGAGGTCACCAATGTATCCATTGATGAAGAATTCGCACATGAAAAGCTTTCTCCCGTGCTTGCAATGTATAAGTCCGACAGCTTTGAGGATTCCATCGAAATGGCAGACAGACTGGTACAGGACGGCGGCTATGGTCATACTTCTTCTCTGTATGTGGACGCCGTTCATGAAAGAGCAAAGATCGACGCATTCGGTGCAAGAATGAAGACCTGCCGTATTCTGGTGAATACCCCGTCATCCCACGGCGGTATCGGCGATCTGTACAACTTCAACCTTGCTCCGTCACTGACGCTGGGCTGCGGTTCATGGGGCGGAAATTCCGTATCCGAGAACGTTGGTGTTAAGCACCTGATCAACATCAAGACCGTGGCAGAGAGGAGAGAGAATATGCTGTGGTTCAGAACACCTCAGAAGGTATACTTCAAGAAGGGCTGTCTGCCAATCGCTCTGGATGAACTGAAGAATGTGCTTGGCAAGAAGCGTGTATTCCTTGTAACCGACAGCTTCCTGTACAAGAACGGCTATACAAAGTGCGTCACTGACAAACTCGATGAAATGGACATTGCCTATACCGTATTTTCGGATGTAGAGCCTGATCCGACGCTGCTTTCCGCACAGAAGGGTGCAGAGGCAATGACAAAGTTTGAACCCGACTGCATCATCGCACTGGGCGGCGGTTCCGCAATGGACGCAGCCAAGATCATGTGGGTTCTCTATGAGCATCCCGATGCAGACTTCTTTGATATGGCGATGCGTTTCATCGACATCAGAAAGAGAGTTTATACCTTCCCGAAGATGGGCGAAAAGGCTTATTTCATTGCCGTTCCCACATCCTCCGGTACCGGCTCTGAGGTAACACCGTTTGCGGTAATTACCGATCAGAACAGCGGCATCAAGTATCCGCTGGCGGACTATGAGCTGTTGCCCAACATGGCAATCATTGACACCGATCTGATGATGAGTGCACCGAAGGGACTGACCTCCGCATCCGGTATCGACGCACTGACGCACGCACTGGAGGCGTATGCGTCCATCATGGCGACTGACTATACCGATGGTCTGGCACTGAAGGCAATGAAGAATATTTTCCAGTATCTGCCGATTGCCTATGAGAATGGTGAAGATCCCATTGCCCGTGAAAAGATGGCGAATGCTTCCACGATCGCAGGTATGGCATTTGCAAATGCATTTTTGGGTGTGTGCCATTCCATGGCACATAAGCTGGGTGCATACCATCACCTGCCGCACGGCGTTGCAAATGCACTGCTGATCAACGAGGTAATGCGTTTCAACATTTCGGAAGCTCCCAGAAAGATGGGAACCTTCTCCCAGTACCAGTATCCGCAGGCTCTGGAGCGTTACGCAGAGTGTGCAAGATTCGTGGGTGTTTCCGGCAAGAACGATATGGATGTGTTTGAGAAGTTCCTTGTAAAGATCGACGAGCTGAAGGAAGCTATCGGCATCAAGAAGTGCATCAAGGACTACGGCATTGAGGAATCTGCATTCCTTGAAACACTTGACGAAATGGTTGAGCAGGCATTTGACGACCAGTGTACAGGTGCAAACCCGAGATATCCGCTGATGAGCGAGATCAAGGAAATGTATCTGAAGGCATATTACGGCAACTAAATCCGAGGGGAGGACTGCATCATGGAAATACTTGCACAGCGTGCGACAAAGGTTGTGTATCGTGAGGGAGATTATGCGATCAAGGAATTTAGCGAGACTTATTCCAAGGCAGATGTACTCAACGAGGCACTGAATCAGGCAAGAGTGGAGGAAACCGGACTGCCGATTCCGAAGCTGATCGAAGTAAAGAAGATCGACAACAAGTGGGCGATCGTGCTGGAGTATGTGGAGGGTAAGACCATTGCACAGCTGATCGAGGAGAATCCCGAAAAGGAAGACGAGTATCTGGAGAAATTTGTGGATGTTCAGCTTTCCATTCATGAAAAGCGTGCACCCCTGCTAAATAAGCTTAAGGATAAAATGAACCGTAAGATCTCCGAAACCGAGCTGGATGCCACAACACGTTATGATCTCCATACCCGTCTGGAGGGTATGCCGAAGCATAATAAGGTGTGTCATGGTGATCTGGGGCTTTCTGACGTGATCATTACAGAAAAGGGCGAAGCATTCATCATTGACTGGGCACACGCCACACAGGGAAATGCGGCTGCCGACGCAGCACGTTCCTATCTCAAGCTCTGTCTGGAGGGCAAGGGCGAAATGGCAAGCAAGTATCTCAAGCTTTTCTGCAAAAAGAGCGATACTGCAAAGCAGTACGT
>JAZOBK010000026.1:0-2343 GCA_045595985.1 Oscillospiraceae bacterium | reverse complement strand
GAAGGCATTCATCTGCAGGCAGGTATAGTCGTGGAAGCCGAGGGGCTCGTGACGGATCACGCGCTTGTCGAGCACGAAGCCGCTTTCCTCCAGACGCTTGCGGCTGCGCGGATGGCAGGAGTAGAGAATGGGCATATCATACTTCTCAGCCAGCGCGTTGATGGCGGTGAAGAGGCTGGTGAAATTCTTCTCCGTGTCGATATTCTCCTCGCGGTGGGCGGAGAGCAGAATGTACTTCCCTTTTTCAAGACCGAGACGCGCGTGAATGTCGCTCGCCTCGATTTTTTCCAGATTGGCGTGCAGCACCTCCGCCATCGGAGAGCCCGTCACATATGTGCGTTCTTTGGGCAATCCGCACTCATGCAGATAACGGCGGGCGTGTTCGCTGTATGCCAAATTCACATCGGATATAATGTCCACGATACGGCGGTTTGTTTCCTCGGGCAAGCACTCATCCTTGCAACGGTTTCCCGCTTCCATGTGGAAAATTGGAATGTGCAATCTTTTGGCAGCAATGGCAGACAGACAGGAGTTGGTGTCGCCAAGAATGAGAAGCGCGTCAGGCGAGATCTGTTTCATCAGCTTGTAGGAACAGTTGATGATGTTGCCGACAGTTGCACCGAGATCATCGCCAACCGCATCCATATAGACCTCAGGATCGGAAATCTTCAAATCCTTGAAGAAAACACCGTTGAGATTGTAGTCATAATTCTGGCCTGTATGGGCAAGGATCGTGTCAAAATATACCCTGCACTTATTGATCACGGCGGCAAGACGAATAATTTCGGGACGCGTACCAACGATAATGAGCAGTTTCAGCTTCCCATTTTCCTTGAATTTAACATCACTGTAATCAAGCTTAATATTCATGTTCATTCTTTCACAACCTCAAAAAATGTGTCGGGACGGTTCGGGTCAAACTGCTCGTTTGCCCACATCAGCGTCACAAGATTTTCTGTTTCAGAGAGATTGATGATATTGTGCGTATATCCGGGGAGCATATGCACCGCTTCGATCTGATCCCCCGAAACCTCAAAGTTCAACACCTCATCCGTGCCGATTTTTCTCTGCTGAATCAGTCCGTGACCGGAAACTACAATAAAGAACTCCCACTTGGTGTTATGCCAATGCTGTCCCTTGGTAATGCCCGGCTTGGAAATATTCACGCTAAACTGACCGCATTTCTCGGTTTTCAAAAGCTCGGTAAAGCTGCCTCTTGCATCTTCATTCATCTTCAGAGGAAACGATACTTTTTCTTTCGGTAGATAGCTGAGGTATGTGCTGTACAGCTTCTTTGCAAAACTGTTATGGGGAATTTCCGGCATAACGAGCGTGCTTGTCTGCGCTTTGAATTGATCGAGCAAATCTACGATCTCACCGAGAGTGGCCTTATGGGTAATCGAGGCTGCGCAGTATTTTCCGTCATCACAAAGCACGGTATTGATGCCGTCAAAGGTGCAACGGTGCTCCTTCCCTTCTAAAGCATCCAGCATTTCCGAAACGAGATCGTCAATGTACAGCAGTTCAAGCTGTACATTTCTGTCATTCACCGTGATAGGCAGATCGTTTGCAATATTGTTGCAGAAAGTCGCAACAGCAGAGTTGTAATTCGGTCTGCACCATTTTCCAAACAGATTGGGAAAGCGGTAAACCAAAACCTTGGCTCCGGTTTCTTCACCGTAAATAAAGATCAATTCCTCGCCTGCTTTTTTGCTCCGACCGTAGTCACTGTCATAGCGCCCGATGCAGGTCGCCTGAATAGAGGACGAAATCATGACGGGACAAGTATTGTTGTGTTTCTTTAAGGTATCAAGAAGTGTACTTGCAAAGCCGAAATTGCCTTGCATAAATTCTTCGGGATTCTGGGGACGGTTGACGCCTGCAAGATTGAAAACGAAATTTGCTTTTTCACAGAATTCTTCCAAAAGCGCAGGATCGGTATCCAGATCGTATTCAAAAATCTCACCAATGGTCAATCCAGGACGCGTTCTGTCCTTGCCGTCACGAATATTTTTGAGTGCAGCGCAAAGGTTTTTCCCGACAAAGCCTTTTGCTCCTGTTACAAGGATATTCATCATCACTTCGTACCTTTCGCAAGCTCGTCTTGGATGTATGCAAGAGAAGCAATCTTGCTTTTGGTTTCCTCGACAGTCAAGAGCCGTGTATTATTAGAATTAAACTCTGTCAATATGTTGCGTTCGGTGTCTCCCTTATTGAAATACTTATCGTAATTCAAACTGCGGTTGTCACAAGGGACACGATAGAAATCACCCATGTCGATGGCGTGGGCACATTCCTCGTTTGTAAGCAAGGTTTCGTACATCTTTTCTCCGTGACGAATGC
>JAZOBK010000025.1:0-8367 GCA_045595985.1 Oscillospiraceae bacterium | reverse complement strand
TGACAAAAAAGCTGTTTCAATTGAAACAGCTTTTTTGTCATTTTTCATGAATTCCTGTAATGTCCTTAATCACTTCTCCGGCGATGATCAAACCCACAACGGACGGTACAAAGGCATTGCTGCCGGGGATTCGGGTTTTAGGAGAACCAGAACGCTGTGCAAGATTCTGTTCACTTTGCAAAATTTTCGCCATTGCTTCGGCATTTGCTTGTAATGGAAGTTCCTCTGAATACACAACCTTCAATTGCTTGATGCCACGTTTTTTCAGCTCATGACGCATGACTTTGGCAAGTGGACAAACGGACGTTTGGAAAATATCCGCAACACGGAATGCAGTCGGATCCAGTTTATTACCCGCCCCCATGGAACTGATGATCGGTGTACCATGCGGTGCAGTGTGTTCTGCGAGTGCGATTTTACCGCTTACCGTGTCAATCGCATCCACAACGTAGTCGTAGCTTGCAAAATCAAAGAAATCAATATTTTCCGGCAGCACAAACATCCGATGTGTGATCACCCTGCATTTGGGATTGATGCTTAAAATACGTTCTTTGGCAACATCAACCTTGTATTTCCCAACCGTGTCCAGCGTTGCCACCATCTGACGATTGATATTGGTAAGGCTGACAGTATCGTCATCAATCAGCGTGATCTCACCAATACCGCTGCGAGCAAGTGCATCCACGGTATGTCCACCCACGCCGCCGATGCCGAATACAGCTACCCTTGCAGCTGCAAGCTTTGCCATACCATCACTTCCGAACATCAGCTCTGTTCTTGAAAATTGGTTTAACATAGATTTTCTCCATTCATCAGGATTCTTTATTGTCATTATACCACAAAATGTTGATTCATGCAAGAGAAAGGCAGCGTATATCACGCTGTCGTAATTTATTTGATTTCTACGACTGTGAAGTCCTTGTCTTCCACTGTTTTTTTCAGAATTTCATCATCAGTATGTGCATTCAGTGTTACCACTGCCGTTCCGTCCTTGTGGCTTACTTCTGCAGTATCCACCGTCGAAATTCCTTCCAGTGCCTTTTTCACCGTTGCCTCACAGTGAGGGCACATCATTCCTTCAATTTGAATCGTTTTCTCCATTGTTTTCTTCTCCTTTTTGGATTTTATTTTGATCGTTCGATCTCTGTCGGAACGATGGAGATCGAATAAATTCAAACGCAGTGCGTTCGACACAACACAGAAACTTGACAGACTCATCGACGCGGCACAGAACATCGGATTCATCTCCCAACCGAAAATCGGTATCCATACACCTGCTGCCAGCGGTATTCCTACGATGTTGTAAATGAAAGCCCAGAACAAATTCTGACGGATATTCCGCAGCGTTGCACGGCTCAGACGTATCGCGGCAGGTACATCGGATAGGCGGCTTTTCATCAGAACAATGTCCGCAGCATCCATTGCTACATCCGTTCCCGCACCAATGGCGATGCCGATATTTGCCCTTGTCAAAGCGGGTGCATCGTTGATGCCATCTCCAACCATTGCGATCTTACCCTCTGCCGAAAGTCTGCGGATGACCGCTTCCTTGCCGTCGGGAAGCACATCTGCAATCACTTCATCCACACCTGCCTGCATTCCAATGGCTTGTGCGGTGCGGTAATTATCTCCGGTGAGCATTACAACACGGATACCCATGTTTTTCAGTTCGGAAATCGCTTTTGCACTGTCCTGCTTGATGACATCGGCAACTGCGATCATTCCCTGTAATGCACCGTTTCTGCAAAAGAACAATGGTGTTTTCCCTTTTGCCGATAGTTCATCGGAAAGCTTGAGGATGCGTTCCGGAATCACAGCATGTTCCAGTACAAATTTCCGACTGCCGCCTAACAGTTTCTCATTTCGATATGCTGCGGTAAGTCCGTTGCCTGCCAGTGCCCTGAATTCCGAAACTTCCTGTGCAGTAATTCCATTTTCCTGTGCATACTGTCTGATTGCCAGAGCCAGCGGATGCTCACTGTGCTGTTCAAGCATCGCAGCAGTCTTCAGCAATGCTTCCTCTGAAACTCCCTCAACTGGATAAATTCCCGTAACACTTGGTTTTCCCTCCGTGATGGTTCCTGTTTTGTCCAGAGCAATAATGCTCGTTTTACCCGCAGCTTCCAAGGAGGCAGCGGTTTTGAAAAGAATACCGTTTTTTGCACCCTTTCCGCTGCCGACCATGATGGCGACAGGGGTTGCGAGTCCCAGTGCACATGGACAGCTGATGACAAGAACCGAAATACCGCGTGCAAGGGCATAACCAAATTCCTGTCCTGCAATCAGCCATCCGATCAGCGTGATCACCGCAAGAGAAATGACTGTTGGCACAAATATGCTGGAAACCTTGTCTGCAATTTTGGCAATCGGAGCTTTGGTAGCGACTGCATCATTGACCATGCGGATGATCTGAGAAAGTGCAGTATCCTCACCGACCTTGACTGCCTCACATTTGAGAAATCCCGAGCAATTGATGGTTGCCGCAGAAACGCTGTGACCGGCTTCCTTGTCCACAGGAATGCTCTCGCCCGTCAAAGCGGATTCATCCACTGCACTCTGTCCCTCCAGAACGATACCATCCGCAGGAATGCTTGCCCCCGGCCTAACCATAAATACATCGCCCCTGCGTACCTGCGAGGCGGGAATTTCCGTTTCTGTCCCGTCACGAAGTACAATTGCAGTTTGGGGCGTCAGCTCCATCAGGCTTTTCAACGCATTGGTTGTCTTACCTTTGGAATGAGCCTCCAGCATTTTTCCGACAGTAATCAGCGTCAGGATTGTTGCCGCCGATTCAAAATAGAAATGAATGTGCTCACCATGCTCCATCATGCTGTTTCCTGTATGCTGTAGATCCGTCAGTGAAAAGAGCTGACCGACGCTGTATACAAAAGCAGCGGCAGAGCCAAGGGCAACCAGCGTGTCCATATTTGGCGTGCGATGCCACAGACTGCGAAAACCGCTGATGAAGAATTTCTGGTTGATCACCATGATCAGCACTGTCAGCAATAACTGCAGCAGTCCCTGTGCCACATAATTCCCATCGAGAAATGCGGGCAGCGGAAGATTCCACAGCATAACACCCATCGAAAGGTACAACAGAACGATCAGAACAACAAGCGATACGATTACACGCCGCAGCAGGAGCGGCGTCTCTCTGTCCTGCAATGCATCCGAAGAAGCAGGGGAATGTGCAGCAGCGTCTGTTCCATACTTCATCGAAGCACCATAGCCTGCCGCACGAACAGCTGCAATCACTGCCTCCGGTGATGCCGAACCTTCCACCCCCATCGAATTGGTAAGAAGATTGACAGAGCAAGCCATCACGCCCTCCACCTGTGAAACCGCTTTCTCCACACGGGTGCTGCAGGCGGCACAGCTCATGCCTGTGACTGTATATTGTTCCATACTACCTCCTAACGCATCAGCTTTTGCAGCGTTGTCAGAAGTTCATCAATGACTTCATCATTTCCATTTCGGATGTCCTGTGCAACACAGGTACGGATGTGCTCGGAAAGCAGTTCCTTGCTGAACGCATTGAGTGCGGCATTGACAGCAGCTGTTTGTGTGAGAATATCCGTACAGTAGGCGTTTTTCTCCACCATACCACGAATTCCCCGAATTTGCCCCTCAATGCGGTTAAGACGATTGATGAGCTTTTTGTATTCATCCTCTGTGCGGATCTTCGTCTTGCCGCAGCATTCACATTGCATATTTTCCTCCATAGCAGCACCTCCTGTTTATATTATATACCCCCACGGGGTATATGTCAAGTGCAAAATTCGTAAAAATTCTACAAAAAATAACTAAACGTAAAAAACCATACAAATATTCATGTGCAATGTTTATTTTTTTTTATTTCCTAAGCATTTGGAACATAGTTTCAGCAGATTTCGACAGAACTTTCTGGTATAATAAGGGTAACAAATCCCCACGGGGAAAAGGAAAGGAAGAATTGCTATGAATGAAGTATGGAATGTCGTTGGAAGAGAATGTAGGACAAACCCTGAAAATGTCAGAAATGCAGTGCAGGACCTAATGCTGATCGCCATGGCATCGGAGGATAGTACAGCACAGGAGCACTGGCAGAAACTCTGCAAAAATGGACGGATGCCCACGCCCGAGGAATTTCTCAGATACATATGTATGCTTGTGATGGAGCAGGCGTCATAGGAACTGTAAATTCCGCTGAAAACAGTTGCAATCATCGGTAAAATATGCTATAATAAACTGATACTAAAAGTAAAGGAATGAACCCGATGAAAGTACTGACCAGAGCGGAGGAAATCGAACGCAGCGTATTCAAGAAATACCAGAAAACCATTTGGAACCGCTTTATCAAAGGCATCAAGGAATATCGGATGATTGAGGAAGGGGACAAGATTGCCGTCTGTATCTCCGGAGGTAAGGATTCCATGCTCATGGCGAAATGTATGCAGCGGCTGCAGCGTTACAGTGATGTACCGTTTGAGATTCTGTTTCTTGTGATGGATCCGGGGTACAGTGATGTGAACCGACAGCAGATTTTGGACAATGCAGCGACACTGGAGCTTCCGCTGGAAATATTTGAAGCACGCATTTTCAACTATGTGGTGGGTGTAGAAAATAACCCCTGCTATCTGTGTGCCAGAATGCGTAGGGGACATCTCTACAATAGGGCAAAGGAACTCGGCTGCAATAAAATCGCACTCGGACACCACTATGACGATGTCATTGAAACCATCCTGATGGGGATGCTCTATGGTTCACAGGTGCAGACCATGATGCCCAAGCTCTACAGCAAGAACTTTGAGGGCATGGAACTGATTCGTCCGCTGTACTTAGTGCGTGAGGAGGAGATCATTTCGTGGGCAAAGCACAATGACCTGCATTTTCTGCAGTGTGCCTGCCGTTTCACGGAACGAAACGCCCAGCAGGACGGCACGGGAGAATCCAAGCGGCAGGAGATCAAGTGCCTGATTCGTGAGCTGAAGAAAACGAATCCTGCGGTGGAGAGCAATATTTTCCGAAGCGTGGAGAATGTGAATCTCGATACGATCATTTCCTATCACAAGGGGGATGACTACCACCATTTTCTGGATGAATATCATGAGGAGCATGGGACGACTCGGAAGGGGAAGCCAACGGCAGCGAAGAATCCAAACAAAGGAACGGAATAAGAAATGCCCTCAGGATTTGCAAATCCTGAGGGCATTATTTATTTCAATTTGTCAACCCCCGTCACAACCGCACATCCGTTTTCCACACGGAAATGCACATCAAATCCTGCAAACTGCATACTGTAGATTCGTTCGGGATCATCCTGATAGGAAGGTCTGGGATCCTCTGCAAGACAGTCGATTACCGTCTGCTGCTTGTCGTGGGGGAGAATTTCCAAAAGCTCCTGCGGAAACTCTACACGAAGCCGATGATCATGCACTTCATCCGCATAGCCCCCGACTGCATCAGGATGGCTGTCGGCGTGGGGAAGGTAGGGCTTGATGTCGAAAATCGGTGTACCGTCCAAAAGATCCGCACCTGCTACAAGCAGCACATCGCCTTCATCGTCAGTATGTTGAATTTCCATGAGCTTAACGCAGGAAAGCCCGATAGGATTGGGGCGGAATGGGGAACGACTCGCAAATACCCCGATCCGCTTGTTTCCTCCGAGTCTTGGCGGACGAACCGTCGGCGACCATTCGTCACGGTGGGACTTTGAAAAATCAAAAATCAGCCAGAGATGGGAGAAACCGTCCAGTTCCCGCAGTGCTTCGGATTTACGGTATTCGGGTAGAAATACGATCTTCCCCATGAGGGAGGCCACGCGGCCGCTTTGCCGTGGAATGCCGAATTTCTCCTTGAAATCCGTCTGAATATATGCGATTGGCTTTATGTACATACCGTTTTTCATGGAAATCACCTTTCAATGAGATGCATATAATGCAAATTCCCCCATCTTACGATGGGGGAATTTGGTGAGATATGAGGGATTCGAACCCTCGACCTCGCGCTTAAAAGGCGTGTGCTCTACCGGCTGAGCTAATATCTCATCACAACGTTTTATATTATACCACATTCTTGCATCTTTGTCAAGCGTTTTCATCTGAAATTTTGCAAAAAAATATTTCATCCGATTTTCAGTATTCACGGTGGGAAGAATTGGATTTTTTCACAAATGTGTGTTATAATATTCATGGTAGAGGAATATATAAAGAATGTTCATCCGAATGCGGAGGTTAAAATGAAACGTGACCGTGTAAAATTCATGATCAAGATTCTGCTTGCGGTACTCGTGGCAGGTATCGTCCTATATTTGTCCATACGTTATCTGATACCCCTGAGCCGGCTTCTGACAACGGAGGGAGGAAGGGAACAGATTTATCATGCGGTGGAAGCCTACGGGATATTCGCACCGATCGTATTTGCAGGACTCATGGCATTGCAAATCGTCATCGCCTTCATTCCCGGAGGCCCTCTGGAGCTGATTGCCGGAATGCTCTTTGGCGGCATCCGGGGAACGATTTATACAATGATCGGTGCCGTTGCCGGTACATCGTTTGTCTATCTGCTTGTAAAATGCTTCGGCAGACCGCTTGTACATTTTTTTGTTTCCGAAGAACGCATACAGAAGTATTCGATACTGCAAGATGAACGACGGCTGGAATTCTGGGTGTTTGTGCTGTTTCTGATCCCCGGCATACCCAAGGATCTTCTGACATATATTGTACCGCTGACAAAAATGCGTCCATTGCATTTTATCCTGCTGTCAAGCATTGCCAGATTTCCGGCAATCGTCATCTCGGTTTTCATGGGTGACAGCATTACGCAGGGCAGGTATTGGCTCTGCATTGTCATTGCCATTGCCGCTGCCATTGCGGCATTCATCGGATTTCGGTTGAAAACGAGAATAC
The DNA here is from genome assembly GCA_045595985.1 of Oscillospiraceae bacterium. Taxonomy (GTDB): domain Bacteria; phylum Bacillota; class Clostridia; order Oscillospirales; family Ruminococcaceae; genus UBA3855. The sequence goes on along the minus strand of JAZOBK010000025.1, from coordinate 1,480 downwards.
TCAAAGATGAGGGAGAGAAATCATGAAACGAATCTACTACATCTGCAACCTGCAGGCAGGCAAAGCGACGCTTTCCTACAAGATCGGTGCAATTCTCGATATGATGACAAAAGCGGGATATGAAGTAACGATACATCCGACGCAGGCAAGCTTTGATGCAGTGCTGAATACCATTGCCGCAGCGGACAGCGGAATGTACGATTATATTTTTTGTTCCGGCGGTGACGGGACGCTTAATGAAGTGATGTGCGGCATGATGCAGGCGAAGCATAAAATTCCCATCGGCTACATCCCCAGCGGATCCACCAATGATTTTGCCAAAAGCATTGGCATTCCGAGGGGAATTCTCAAAGCCGCAGCCGCATCGCTGGATGGTATTCCGAGAAGCTTTGACATTGGCATGGTCAATGACCGCAGTTTCAATTATATTGCAGCATTCGGTGCATTCACTGAAGTGCCCTATGAAACCTCACAGTCGGTTAAGAATATGTTCGGTCCTGTTGCCTATATTTTCAATTCCATTTCAAAAATTACCAATATCCGTGCATTCCCCATGCGTATCACCTGTGACGGTGAGGTGTACGAGGATGAATTCGTATTCGGCATGATCACCAATACCTCCTCCGTCGGCGGCATTCTGAATATCAGCGATTTCTGTTTTGATGACGGCTTGTTTGAGATCACGCTGCTCAAACGTCCCGAAAATCCGATTCAGCTTCAGAAAACACTTTCCTTCCTCAAAAATATTCACGAAATTTCTGACGAAGCAAAAATCATTTCCATAAGAGCCTCCGAGGTGACCATTGAGCTTTTGCAGGATACGGATGTTCCATGGACGGTCGATGGGGAGTATATGGAGAATACTTCAAAATTCCACATCGTCAATCATAAACAGGCAGTTTCTCTGCTCGTCCCGAGAAGTTATGCGGGAACTTGTTTTTCAAAAACAGAATAAACCGTTGTATTTCTATTCCCCCGTATAGTACGGGGGAATGTTTTTTGCGTAAAATTGGCAGCAGTACTTGTCAAGACCGGCAGATTGTGTTATAATAAAATCAAAGTAAATCAATTGTTTCTTTCCCGTCCATTATCAGCGGGATCATCCTAAATGCTTCCAAAGGAGAACGCAAATGAAAAGAATCGCATTATGTCTTGGACTTGCCATGCTGCTCACGTCGGTCGGGTGCAGCAATACATCCGATGAGGACTCAAAGTCGGAAACCAACTTCGTGGTGGAGCTTGATCCCATCACCGAAGCGGAATATACCGAAGAAACTTCCACCGAAGTTGTCACAACAGAGGCAGCCTCAGAAACTGTGGTTCCCTCTGTGACAGAAACGACGCAAACGGAAACACTGCAGGCATCGGAAACATCCCAGACTTCAGAAAGCCATACGGAAACGACGGTTACCGTAAACAATTCCGGAAGTATTATCGGAAAATGGCAGTTTGCTGACGGATACTGTCTGGAATTCCTTGA
>JAZOBK010000024.1:0-3439 GCA_045595985.1 Oscillospiraceae bacterium | reverse complement strand
GTCGGACGTTCCAACCGCCGTGCCTATGCATATTTCATGTTCCAGCGTGACAAGGTGCTCACGGAGGTTGCCGCAAAACGTCTGGCGGCAATGCGTGAATTCACGCAGTTCGGCAGCGGATTCCGCATTGCGATGCGTGATCTTGAGATCCGTGGTGCGGGCAGCATTCTCGGGGGAATGCAGCACGGTCACATGGAAGCGGTCGGCTACGATATGTATATGCAGATGCTGAACGAAGCCATTGCCGAGGCAAAGGGCGAACCGATCAGAAAAGCCGCCGCCTGCACGGTGGATATTCAGATCGAAGCCTATATTCCCGAGGAATATATTGAAAGCTCCTCGTCAAGAATTGATATGTACCGTAAGATCGCTACGGTGCGGGATGAAGCGGATGAATCGGAGCTGATCGACGAGATCATCGACCGCTACGGCGAACCGCCCAAGGCGATCATCGGGCTGATCAAAATTTCGCTGCTGCGAAATACGGCAGCGTCAATGGGAATCACCGAGATCACCCAGAGGAACGGCAGCCTGCAGTTCTACATTCAATTGCCGAAAAACGAACAAATCGCAGCACTTTCCGCAAAATACGGCAGACAGATTCTGTTTTCGTGCGTGGATAAGCCCTTTATCGGCGTAAGACTCCTGCCCGGACAGAAGCCTGCGGCACTGATGCAGGAAGTGATCTATTGCATGAAGGATGCATTGAAGTAAATATAAGTTAGGAGAAATCAGATGAGTAAAGTTGCAATTGTTACCGATACCAACAGCGGCATTCCGCAGGAAATGGCGGATGCACTCGGCGTACGCCTTGTGTCGATGCCGTTCATCGTGGACGGCAGGGAGTATTTTGAGGGCGTGGACTGCACCTATGAGCAGTTCTTTGCAATGCTCTCCTCCGGCTGCGATGTGTCCACATCCCAGCCCTCCCCCGAATCCGTTACCGCACTCTGGGATGAGATTCTCAAAACGCATGACGCCATCGTACACATCCCCATGTCCTCCGGACTGAGCAGTGCCTGTGCAACGGCAAGGGCACTTGCGGCAGATTACGAAGGCAGGGTGTTCGTTCCCGACAACAAGCGTATTTCCGTAACGCAGCTCCAATCCGTACTGGACGCCGTCAAAATGGCGAACAAAGGGATGGATGCAGCGGCTATCTGTGCAAAGCTCGAAGCGGACGCTTTCCGCTCCAGCATCTATCTTGCGGTAAACACGCTGGATCTTCTGAAGAAAAGCGGCCGTGTCACAGCCGCAGGTGCGGCGTTTGCGGCAGTTCTGGGAATCAAGCCCGTGCTGCAGATACAGGGCGAAAAGCTCGACGCATTCGCCAAGGTGCGTGGCATGGCAAATGCGGAAAAGACCATGCTGACTGCGATCCAAAAGGATATGGAGGAACGCTTTGCAGGCAAGCGGGTGAAGATCCTGACGGCATATTCCGGTGAGGAATCCGTGGGCATTGAATGGCAGAAAACAGTGCAGGAACATTTCGGCGACAGCAGCATCGAACGCTACAAGCTGCCCATCAGCATCTGCTGCCATGTGGGTGCGGGAGTCAGGGGTATTGCAATTGCAGAATACGAGGAAGCATAACGGGAAGGACAAAGCAATGCACTACAAAGCAATTTTATTTGACATGGACGGCACACTCGTGCCGATGGATAACGACGTATTCGTCAAGGGCTATTTCAAGGAGCTGGCAAAGAAGCTTTCTCCGCTGGGAATTGCTCCCGACGCCCTGATCGCAGCGGTTTGGGCAGGCACAAAGGCAATGGTAAAGAATGACGGCACTAAGCAGAATATAGAAGTATTCTGGAACACCTTCGGGCAGGTCACGGGCAAGGATGTGCATGAATACCGTGCACAGTCGGACGCATTCTATGTGAACGAATTCATGGCGGCAAGGGCATACACGGGAGAAAATCCCCTCGCCTGCGAAGCTGTTCGTCTTGCAAAAATAGCAGCGGACAAGGTAGTTTGTGCATCGAACCCCCTGTTTCCGCTGACGGGACAATGCACCAGAATGGGCTGGGTGGGGCTTTCCCCCGATGATTTTGACATGGTCACAAGCTATGAGAGTGACGGCTTCTGCAAGCCGAATCCGAAGTATTTCCTGTCCGTCTGCGAAAGACTGGGCGTGTCCCCCGAAGAATGCCTGCTCATCGGCAACGACGAGGAGGAGGATATGTATGCCGCATCCTCCGTGGGAATGGACTGCTATCTGGTCACGGACTGCGTGATCAGACGGGAGAATTTTCCGTGGAACGGAAAGTCGGGTTCCTTTGCGGATATGGTGGAGTTTTTGCGGGAACTTTCGGAATAAGCTGCTGTTTGCACAAAAGGACGATGCATTATGCATCGTCCTTTTATGATACTAATCCTGTTTTTCTGTCTTATCCTGCCATGAATCCAAAAGTGCCAGCAATTGTGCATCACCGCTCTCTTTGGCATAGTCCATGGCGGATTTTCCGTCGAAATCCGGAATGGTGGGATCCGCCCCTTGGGAGAGAAGGTATGCAGCAGTTTCATATCTTGCCGGAGAATATTCTCCATACCAAAGCAGAGCCGTCAATGCTGTACGACCGAATGCATCCGTTTCGTTCACCGTGTAATATCCATTTTCCAGAAGAAACTGCATTGCGGATACATGATTTTGCTTTGCCGCTACCGTAAAAATATTACAGTTTACGTCGTAAGTACGGTTGCGGATACTCAGCCCCTTTTCTTTAAATGCCTCCACCATCTGCTGAAACAGCATATAGGAGGCTGCCTTGGTTTCGGGAAGATCGTCCTCTATGATCTGTATGCTTGCATACAAAGAATCGCAGCCGTACTCATCCTGCTGTGTTGTCAGGTCAAAACCATGCTCTATGAGCAGTTTCGCAATTTCAAACCGATTCTCCCCAAGCGTATGATAGCACAGCGTTGCAAGCATAGCATTATAGTTACTCTGATAGGATGTCGCATTGACATTCGCACCATGCTCCAGATACAGCTTTACAAGTTCGTAATTGCTCTCCTCACACGCCCATAAAAGCGGCGGCTGTATAGGATATTCGCACAATGCAGCAAAGATCGGGTTATCTGCATTGGGACAATTCACTGCCCATGGTGCAAAAGCAAGCGACGCTTTGGCTCTGGAAATATCATTCTTAACTGCAGCCCGTACCATACCATCCGCTGCACCAAGCGTCCAGAAATGCACAAGCAGAAATATGCCTGCACCTGCTGCGATTATGTCGCAATAATTTGGTTTTTCCATTTGTTATTCTCACTTTTCCCTATGAACAAAGTGCTTCCTTTTCGGAAGCACTCGAATCTGTTAAACTACTATGATTTCTCTTGAGTTTCCCGACAAACTGCCCCTGCCTCCCGGCAGGGTTGTTTTTGATTACAGTATCATTTCCGAATGTCTTGTCACATGGCAGCCCACATTGAC
>JAZOBK010000023.1:0-2884 GCA_045595985.1 Oscillospiraceae bacterium | reverse complement strand
AATCAAAATTCTCATGACAGCCGTCGAGAAACGCAATGGTAAACGGCAACAGTGCCATTTTTCGCAGAATTGCTCTTTCCTGACGGGTGCCATCCCAGATAAACCCGAAATCACCGCAGACGATCAGTACATCACCTTCCTTCAGACGACGCATCTGCTTGTCCTTGAAGCGATCCCATTCTCCATGCATATCACCTGTGATATAAACCATTTTTTTGCCTCCGATTCATGATACATCCGCTGCAACAGACGGAATTGCTTTCTTTATCCTCATAATTATACCATGTTTCACAAAGGGGTGTCAAGCAGGTTTTCATAACTTCTGAGGGAATACCGGATCCTGAATAAATCATGTACACATCAGAAATGTTTTAGCACTCGCATACCGTGACAACTTCCCCAAACACCGGACTGTTTTTCATATATTTTTATCCAATTTCATGATTTTTTGAAAAAAGTATTTGCATATCCCAAAATTTTTGGTATAATAGATAATGAATTACTTTATCCATTCAAGGAGGCATAGTCCATGAAAAAAATTATTTCCATATGTATGTCTTTTATGATACTTAGCTTTTTCTGCACTGACCTGCGTGGACAGGCACTGAATTTCACGCCGAACTTTGAGGTACATAGTGAGGCGGCTCTGCTTCTGAATCTGGATACGGACACGGTTCTGTATCAGAAAAATGCGGAAGCACAGTTCATGCCGGGTGCACTTGCACAGATCATGACGGCAATCGTCGTTCTGGAGAACTGCCAGAATCTCAGCACCAATGTCACAGCGGATTCTGCACTGTATACACAGTTTTCCACGACAGAATATCCCGATGATATTCTGTATGCAGAAATCAAGAATGGGGATGTTCTCAGCGTCGAGGAGCTTTTGTATGCAATGCTGCTGACCTCCTCCTGCGAAGCGTCCGTTCTCCTTGCCAATCATTTCGGCGATGGAAGCGTTCCGAATTTCGTTGCAAAAATGAACGCAAAGGCAAAGGAGCTTGGCTGCACAAAAACAAATTTCACAAACCCTACGGGTATCTATAATGCAGCTCAGAAAACCACTGCCAGCGATATGGCGATCATTACCAAACACGCACTAACGCTCGGACGTTTCGAGAGCATTGCCTGCACAGAAAGCTTTTCTCCCTACACGCCAAACCTTGACCGCCACAATCCCGACTGGACATGGACGCACACCAACACCATGATGCAGACAGTCAACAATTATCACATCAACGGCGTTAAGGGTATCAAAACTGCCAATCTGACCGCACAGGGACGCAACATCATCTGCAAGGCCTCCAAGGATGGAAACAGTTATCTGGTGATTTTGCTGGCGGCTCCCTTTGAGGATGCGGAAGGAAATCTCCGTTACTACCATCAGGCAGATGCATATGCCCTGCTCAAGTGGGTGTATGAGCATTTCAGCTATCAGAATATCCTCAGTGACAGCACGGAGCTTGGACAGATCAAGGTGGAAAACGGTGACGGTTCCGATTATGTTCTGGTAAGACCCAAGAAAACATTTATGTCACTCTGGTATGATATGGCGGATATGGCTTCCATTGTACAGGAAGTTTCTCTGAACGAGAATGTTTCCGCACCTGTGAACGCAGGCGACAAGCTCGGTGAGGTCACGCTGAAATACTCCGGTGAGATCATTGCGACAATTGATCTGGTTGCCACTTCCTCTGTCAAGCTTTCCCCCTACAAGTACTACATGGCACTGATCCAGCATTTCCCCAAGACGGACTGGATGCTGAAAGCAGTTCTGATCAGTCTGCTGCTGTGTGCGATCTATATTGCACTCTGTATTTATTCCCACGTCTGCTACAAGCAGAAGATCAAACCAGTACAGCCCGTACATCTCAAGCCAAAGGCTTCTGAAGTTAAGCGTGAAGCTGCACGCAAGACAGCAAAGGAACGCAGGGAAAACAATCAGAACCGCAAGCCGCCGGCTGATTCCCAATCAGAATAAGAACAAGTGCCGCAGTACATTACTGCGGCACTTCATACAATACGACAAACTTACCTTATGGAGGTACCAAATGAAACAACACGTCATTGACAGTTATGAAAACTATCGTGAGGAGGACAGATTATCCACCAACAACGCACGAAGAATCGAATTCCTCACCACTTCACGGATTCTGGACGAATGGATCGGTGGCAGACAGAATATCCTTGATTGTGCTGCCGGAACAGGAATTTACGCATTCCATCTTGCGGATCGGGGGCATACGGTAACGGCAACGGATATTACACCAAGACACGTTGCTATGATCAGAGAAACCCTGAAATCGAAGGATTACACAATGCATACCGCTGTACTGGATGCAACGGATATGCGTGTATTCCCCGATGAAAGCTTTGATGTGGTCCTGAATATGGGGCCGTTCTATCATCTGACAGAGGAACAAGATCGTGAAAAATGTCTGAACGAATGCTGCAGAGTTCTGAAAAAAGGTGGTCTGCTTGTGACGGCGTATATTCCCCGTTTCTACATATTTCAGTATATTGCAATGCAGAACGAAGCTTTTCTTGATGCCAGACTTGCTCATCAGCTGATCAGCACCGGTGTGCTTCGTCATGATGATGAGAAATGCTTCTGGACGGACACCTATTATTCCTCTGTGTGCGAGATGGAACAGCTCTACGCACAGCACGGAGTTACGGTGATCGACCACTTTGCACAGGACGGTCAGACACCGCAATTTCACGAAAAGGCGGACTGCTGGAATGAGGAGCAGTTCCGAATCTGGTGCGACTATCATTACAGCGTGTGCAGAGAAAGATCCATTCTGGGCACAAGCAATCATGTGGTGATCATCGGAAGAAAAGGATAACAGACATATCAAAATAATCCAGCCGTTTACTTCGG
>JAZOBK010000022.1:0-3023 GCA_045595985.1 Oscillospiraceae bacterium | reverse complement strand
ATGGATACCTTTCTGGCTGACAGATTGTTTGCAGCGATTCCGCCCCATGCCAGACTGGTTCTGATTGGTGATGCGGATCAGCTACCTTCCGTAGGCCCCGGAGCTGTCCTGAAGGAGATCATCAAGAGTGGTGTTGTCCCTGTTGTTCGCCTGGACCATGTGTTCCGCCAGAGTGCCGGCAGTCGGATCGCAATCAATGCGCGGCTGATCAAACATGGTAATCTGAGTATGGAGTACGGTCCTGATTTCCAGTTCTTTGATTCTAACGACCTCGCTGCCTCTGCTGAGATCATCGAAAACCTGTATGTGCAGGAGGTACGGAAGTACGGTGTTGACGGTGTGGCGTTCTTAACGCCCTTCCGCCATAAAACCGAAACATCCGTAGATGCGATGAATGCCAGACTGCAGGCACTGGTGAATCCACCGGCTCCCGGCAAGTCTGAGGCTGTTTTTGGACAGCTTCGATTCCGCTTGGGAGATAAGGTCATGCAGGTCAAGAACTACGAACAGGTCAACAACGGCGACGTTGGTTACATCACTTCGATTACCGGCGAGGAAAATGAAGCGACTGTGACGGTAGACTTTGGTGATGGCCGTGTGATGGAGTACGAGAATGATCAGTTGAAAATGCTGGATCTCGGTTACGCTTCCACCGTCCACAAATCCCAAGGAGCTCAATACAAATCTGTTATTATGAATCTGCAATGCGCACACGCTATCATGCTGATGCGCGCAATCGTTTACACTGCTATAACCCGTGCACGGCTCCGTCTATTGATCGTTGGCGAGCGGAAGGCTCTTTGCAGAGCAATCCGCAATACCAAGGCTGATCAGAGAGGCACGCGCTTGGCACGAAGAATTCAAGATTTCATCATGTGAATAGAAAGGATATTATTTACTATGGCTACTAAACTTGAGCAATACTATCAGACTAAGCAACAGCTGAGCGAAAAAGTTGCGTCCAACGAACTGACAATGGATCAGCTTCTGGGTTACCAGGAACTTCTGTATCGGATCTCGGTGCTCGAGAGCTGCATGAATTTCGTAAAAACCGCTCCTGTTACGGCAGATATCAAGGCAATGAGCTTCCACTACCAGGTAGTTGAGGCATTGGCAACCTGTCTGCTGCAAGAACGGCAGTTCGGTATTCCTGCTGATGAAAAGCTTCGGAATCAGCGTGCTACGGCGTTGGGTAACCTTCAGGCCGTGGTCAATAGCTTCCGGAAGCAGTTCCAAAGTTTCAAGCCGACGACCCCCGAGTCTTATCGGGAGGCAGTGACCAAGATGATCGATACCATCTTACCTGCCTGGCTGCAGTACCGATTCACTTACATCCCGTTCTAATCAGGAGGTAACGAAATGAGTCAGACGAATGCAAGCAATGCCTCTATGGCAATTCTCAACACTATCAATAAGGTTGATGGCTTTGATCCTACTCCGTTGGCCGTCGAGTATGTAGATCTTACCACGCAGGAAAAGCGGAAACGTCTTCCTGTTATGGCCCAGCTGGCCTGGTTCCGGCTGAAATATCCGGAGGGCAAGATCGCCAGTGATGTAAAGGCGGAAAAAGACTACTTCGTCGCCTCTGCCCGGGTGTATGTGAGCTACAAGGATCCGGTGGAATGTTATCTTGCGGAGGCAACAGCTTCCCGTAAGTATGATCCGCTGAAGCCTACAGTTTCTCCCCGGGAATGGGCACAGACGGCCGCCGTTGGCATCGCACTGAGAAATGCCGGCTTTGGTCTGCAATTCGGTGCTGCCGGCGACGACTTTGACGGTCAGGTTCCGGACGAATTGGGTGTAGGAAGCACCATTACACCTCCTCCTGTGGCAGCACCGGGTCCCGTTGTAGGACCCCAGGAGCCTCAGGGTGAAAACGGTGAAGGTGCAGATTCCGAAGCCAAGGAAAAGGAACCGGAGGTAGTCGAGCTGACTCCTGAGCAGCGCTTCGAGCAGGCATGTGCTATGGTGAGTCCTATTAAGAAACACGATGGCAAGACCCTGGGAGAAGTGCTTACACTGGAGCCAAGAGCCATCAACTGGCTCGCAACCAAGTTCAGCGGTGATGAGACAATCAAAGCCGCCGCAGAGTATATCTGCTCCTATGCAATGCAACAGGCAACTGCATAAGCTGCTTATCAATTAGGGGGATGCATACCGCATCCCCCAGAAAGGAGGCTGCATGGTCGAAATCCATATAACCGATATTATCCCTTTGATCGGCATTCCAGGACCCACCCACGGCAGAACCGTGTATAACATCACTTGCCCCTGCTGCGATGATGGCCCGGGGAAAAAGCATTTGAACATTAACCTGATAAAGGATGTGTTCTGTTGTCCCCGGTGCAAATTCTCCGGTGGTGTATTTGATCTGTACGCGTATTATGCGAACGTGGACCGTACAACAGTGCGGGAAGTTCTTTTGGAACGACTCGGTCTTAAGGACAGCGGCTCATCTTATGGAAGCAGCAAAAAACGAGAACGGCGCGTACCGGTGCAGCCGTTCCAGCAGGATATTGAATTGCCGCTTACAGACATTGACGCCCGGCATGAAACCTATACTGCATTACTTTCCAAGCTTTCTCTTGCATCTGATCATCGGGAAAACCTTCTGAAACGAGGGCTTACCGAGGAAAAGATCCGGGAGCTGGGTTACAAGACAATGCCAGTGTTAGGCTTCACGGCCATTGCGAAGCAACTCCAGTCCGAGGGCTTCTATCTGGCTGGTGTTCCAGGTTTCTACCACAGCAAGGAAGGAAACTGGACACTGGTTCAGGAAAAACGCGGAATCCTTGTGCCAACCCGCACCCCTGACGGAAAGATCCAGGGATTGCAGGTACGGCGCGATAACATCAAGAAAGGTAAATTCCGCTGGGTATCCAGTGTCGGCAAGCAGGACGGCTGCAAAGCAGAAACCTGGACACACATTGCAGGAGGACCTGCGCAGACCGTACTTCTTACAGAGGGACCTATGAAGTGCGATATCATCAATTATCTGACCGGATTAACAGTAATAGCTGTTC
>JAZOBK010000021.1:0-8386 GCA_045595985.1 Oscillospiraceae bacterium | reverse complement strand
AAACATCCGGTTCCGTCGTAGGAGGTTCCGTCGTAGGAGGTTCGGTCGTGGGAGGTTCGGTCGTGGGAGGTTCGGTCGTGGGAGGTTCGGTCGTGGGAGGTTCGGTCGTGGGAGGATTTGTCTGCGGAGGCTCTGTTGACGGCTGATCATCGGAATAATAGAATTTTGCACCCAGAGCAGCATATGTGCTGGATTCCTTTGTCTGTGCAAAGCCCTTTGTGTAGATGGAGCCATTTGCATTTCTCCACTCCTTATGGAAATCCGTACCCATCGGACCTACGGACAGGCTAATGAAGTCATTATCCGTGATGGAAACGATCTCACCGATCTTGTCGCCGTTGTTGATCGCCTGCTTACCGCCTACATAGTAGTACTTCGCACCGTTATAGTAAGCGGAATTCTCGATCGTACCTACAAACTTATCGTTCTTGCCTTCCTGATTCTTGACATAGCAGATGATCTTGGAGAAGTCGCAGCCATCATCGGTGCAGCGATACAGAGAGAAGTTGGGCTTGCCGTTGCCGCCAATGCTGTTATCAAATGCAGTACAATTTGTCAGACTGCCAAGCTTCGGGTTGTTATTATCCGTGAAGCCGCAGTTGAGATTCTCAAATGCCAGACAATTCTGTACAACATGGGCTGTTCCAACACCGGCACCGCCAAGCTTAAAGCCGTTGCCGTCACAGTCACCATAACCCTCACCGAATTCGGTATAGCCATTACGGAATGCAACGCAATTGCGAATTGTCACCACGCCGATCGGACCGGTTGCTTCCTTGGCATACAGATCCCAACCATCGTCAGAGTTGTTGTATGCCATACATCCGTCGAAAACGTTGCCTTCGCCGCAGGTCAGCTTTGCTGCAAAACCATCGGCGTTTTCCATTGTTGCATTATCACAGTTGTTCTTGGATGTACAGTTAAGTACGAGATTGTTGGACGGCCACTGTGCAATGGTGTTTGTATCCGTTCTGTATCTGGAAATCTGCAGACCACTGTCCTGATTGTCATTGAATACCATCATTTCAATGGTATTGTTGTTACCGGAAAGCAGCATACCGTTGTCAGCTGCCTTTGTGATTTCAAAACCGTACCAATGCCAGTAGGAACCATCCAGTACCACGCCTCTCTTAGCAGAATCGGCAGCACCCAGTCCTGTGAAATCCCATACAACGGTTTCGCCGGGATATGCGGAAATCGTCTTGAGGGCATTGGCTGTACCGCTATTGTTCTGGTCGATCACGATGGTTTCAGAGAACTGGTAGGTTCCGCCAAGCAGATAGATCACGCCGCCGGCAGGAACTGCGGAAATTGCGGACTTGACATCCGTCGGATCATCCTTGGAAGTACCGCTTCCATTTCCATTCGGTGAGCAGTAGAACACCTTTGCGTTCGACGGAATGATGGGGCCTGTTGTCGGAGGCTGGGTTTCTGCGGGTGTCTGCTGTGTGGTCGTGGTCGTTGTCTGTGCGGGAGGATTGGTTGTCGGAGGCGGAGTTGTAGAAGTATTTCCACCATCGCCTGCTGCATAATTCATGTAGAACAGGTTGATACTGTCACCCTTTGTGATGGTATGGGAACCTGCTGTCAGACTGATGGTCGCAATACCGCTGCCGTCTGTCGTATACTTTGTACCGTCCACCTTAATGGTCTTTCCTGCTTCCGCAAATACCAGCGTCAGTGTACCTGCGGAGGGTGCATTGAATGTAATGCTTGTGGAGCTTTCAATCTTCAGACACTGCGTCAGCGTCTTACCGGCATAATTTACAGTTCCCTTGGAAGTGGAGAGATTGCCGGTGATGCTGTAGAAGCTGCTGTCCTTGCCGTTTGCGGTAAAGTCATGAGCATAGCCGCCAACAACTGCGGGAGGATTGGTGTTTGCAGGGGGGGCTGTTGTTTGCGAAGGAGCGGTGGTCTGTGCCGGAGGCTGCGTCTGCTGCGGTGTATCCGTACTATCGGAGAAACCGCTTCCAACTGCGACGATTGCATCATCGTAGGACTTCAGTGCAGCCTTGAGAGCAGTATTTACAGAAGAACTTGCATCATCCACGCTGTCGTTGAATGTCCACTTGAAGTCACCGCCGCCCACACGACCGGCATTTTTTTCAACAATTGAAGGGACATTACTTGCCTCGTCAAGCTGATAGCTGTACATGGTACTTGCCGTATCGAAATTGTTGTAGGTATTTCCGCCATTTGCGGATTTTACAGAGGACGAAACCTGCTGATTTTTTGACGCGGCATCGAATGCGTCGAAGCTTGTATTGTTCTGGCTGTACGGAATATAGGACTTGGCACCTGTGATGTAGTTGCCATAAGCCTTGATTATACCGCCTGCTTCACCGGAAAGCGTCTTCTCCGTGTCACTTCCCTGTGTGGAAATGAGCATGGGCTTTGCACAGTTTCTGAAATAGTTGTTCTCGGCAAATACGGAAGAACCCGTGGTAGAGCCAATACCGTACTTAGAGTTACCGTCATAATAATTATTGTACACATGAACGGTTGCCACTCTGACTCTGGGATGACGGGAATCGGAGTGGTCATACCAATTGTGATGATATGTAATATAATTGGAGGTATCACTGGCATTTGCTCCCTGGAGATTGCACTTTCCGCTGTCCCAGAAATGGTTGTACGAATGTGTAATGTACTGGGATTTCTTCGTATCCAGTGCACCATCACCCTTTGCCTGATCGGCGTCGGATCCTGCGTCGCCATAGAAGAAATCACAGTTATGAACCCAGCAATAGGTATTACCCTGCTGCAGTCCGCAGTTGTCGCCCTCATCACTATTGCAGTTCATAAAGCCAAGGTTTCTTACCTCAACGTTTGAGCTGTTCTTGATTACAATACCAAAGCCGTTGCAGGTCGCATCGTTACCGATCCCCTCAAGCGTCATGCCTGCTTTCGCAGAATCCACAAGCAGATCGCCCTTGGAAATATTTGCTGGATCGGTAATGTTACCGATAAAGCGAATGGAGATCGGTCTTGTTTCCTTGCCTTTCTTGTAACCGGTGATGATGTTCTGCACACCTGTTACTGTAGTAACGCCGCTGCCTGCATCCATGGATACCGAAACCGTGTCCTTGTTTTCATTGGTAACATAAACAACGATTGCACCGGATTTGAGTGTACCATCAGCATTGTAAGCCCCCAATGCCTTGCCGTTTGCAAACGCAAAACCGGATCTGTCATGTGCGGAAGATGTCACCTGCACCTGTGCTGCCTTGGAACCATCCTCATTGCCGCCGATTATCGGAACGATCTTCAGCGTGTGGCTTCCTGACTTGATGCCCACAACATCAGCTCTGAAATGCGTCGAATACTGTCTGATCAGCATCGAATCAATCTTCGTGCCATCGCAGTATACATTGTAGCCCGTTGCATTCGTTACCGCAGACCACTGTGCATACGCACCCTCAGCATAACCGCCGCTTTCTGACACAACAACGCTTGTCGTACTTGCCTGTGCAAGTTTTCCGGCAGAAACAAAGGCATCATTCAGATTCAATGCTATCGCAGTCTGTGCGTAGGATGGAATCGCTGACATGAATGTTGCCATTGCAAGCATTGCTGCAGTCCACTTTTTCATCATTTTCATAGTGCTAACTCCCTTTCATTTTTTGAAATTTGATGATTCATGCACGTTTTTGTTGCTTAAACATAGTAATATTATATCATAAATATACAAAAATTACAAGTGGTATATATCACAAAACATTTTAAAAAATATGTACCCATATCAACGGAATTTGTTATATTCTTCTTCATAATAGAATCGAATTATAAAAAATCGCATTACAGATGCAAACTATAGAAATGATTCAGCATGAAATGATATATCATTTGCAGAAATTGCAACACAATGTTTTTTGTGCAAAATGACGAAACATTTTTTATAAAAAGTGCTTGACAAACGATAAATCATGTGATATAATAAAATCAAGTTAAGATTAGGAATAATTCTTAATATTGAAAGGATGAGTCGGATATGACCGAACAGCGTAGATTGATCTCAGAGATCATTCAGACGACAAACGGCCACATGACAGCGGAGCAGATCTATATGGCTGCCAAAGCACAGATGCCTTCCATTGCCATTGGCACGGTATATCGTAATCTGGGATTGATGGAGCGTGACGGTGAAATTCGCCGCATTCCGATGCCGGATGCACCGGATCGTTTTGACAAGACCACAAGGCTGCACGATCATCTGATCTGCCGCAGGTGCGGTAATCTGGAGGATGTATGCATCAAGAATCTGCTGGACAGCTTTCAGGAATATCCTGAGATACAGGTAGATTCTTACGAGCTTGCCTTGTACGGTATCTGTTCATCCTGTCTGGCAAACGGCGAATAATATTTGCTGATCAAAAAAATATATTTATGGAGGAAATGTTATGAAAAAGTATGTATGTCCTGTATGCGGTTATGTTCACGAGGGAGATTCTGCACCTGAGGCTTGTCCGCAGTGCAAGGTTCCCGGTTCCAAGTTCATTGAGAAATCCGAGAACGAGGCTCTGGTATTTGCTTGCGAGCACGAGGTTGGTGTGGCAAAGGCAGTTACCGATGAGGAGATTATTGCAGGTCTGAGAGCAAACTTTGAGGGCGAGTGCACAGAAGTTGGTATGTATCTGGCAATGGCAAGAGTTGCTCACAGAGAGGGCTATCCGGAAATTGGTCTGTACTGGGAAAAGGCAGCTTTTGAGGAAGCAGAGCACGCTGCAAAATTTGCAGAGCTGCTGGGTGAAGTGGTTTCTTCCTCTACAAAGGAGAATCTGGAAAAGCGTGTTGCTGCTGAACACGGTGCAACACAGGGCAAGCTGGATCTCGCTAAGCGTGCAAAGGAACTGAATCTCGATGCGATCCACGACACTGTACATGAAATGGCAAGGGACGAAGCAAGACACGGCAAGGCTTTCGAGGGACTCCTCAAGAGATACTTCGGCTAATACATCATTTGCAACAAAGTCAAAGCGGTATGGAAATTCCCATACCGCTTTTTTCATTGATTACATTGGTTTATTTCATCCTCTTTTGCAGACTGTCAAGTGCAGGCAGTGCTGCAAGTGCGGCAATAATGAGATTGAGGATTATTACACCAATGACTGTCAGGATGATGGGAAGGATCACTCCCTGCATGAGTGCTAATCCGGAATCATCCCAGGAAAAATTATTAACAAAGATCCAGTAGCCTCCTATGCCCAGCAAAAGCCCCAAAATCGTGGAAACAGCTGAATACAGGATTCCCTCCATGAGAACCGTACCCTTGAGCTGACGTTTTGTCATGCCGACTGCACGGAGCATGAGCAGCTCGTTCTGACGGTTGAGAACGCTTGTATTGATGGAATTGACCATGGTGAGAATACCCACCAGCCATACCGAAATCAGGAATACGGATAATGTCTTGAATATGGTACTTGCAAAGGAGAGAATGCCCGTATACTCCATATAGTAATCTTCCAGCATCGTACCCGAAACTTCGGACTGGAACTGCTCAATTGCAGCTTTGGCTTTCTCATAATTTTTATGTCCGTCAACGGTAAGACTGATCGCACCATACATATTTTTCTGTATCTGTTCGTCCAGAACACTTACATCCGTGATCAGCAGTGCCGCATCCGCAGTCATATATGCATTGTAATCGTAACAGACAGCACCGATCACGGGAATGTCGCTCTCAATTCCACGGATCACAGGCGGTTCGGAGAATCCCAAATCCTGATAGCTCCAGTAGCCGTCTTCGGTTTTGCGGACATAATTGCCGTAATCGTCCCATTCACGCTCCGAAGCCCCACCGCCCGAACATACATACACCAGTGCGGACTTCGTCGCTGTAAATTCATCATAGGTCATGCCGCTTTGCGGTTCGATCAGAGCTTCATAATTTTCTTTGTCCAGCAGCTCCACGGTAATTGAGTCCCATAAAAATGCATCCTTCCCATCCGGCTGCATCTGCTGGAGCTTTTCAGAATCCTCCTCATAATACATAGTTTTAAACATTCCATCTACAGATTCACGATATGTGCTGAAAACACCTGACTCCTCAAACAGCTCTCTGGCAAGCTGCATATGCTCTGTTTTGTAGGGATTGAGCGTGATGCGATAGTCGAAAGCACTTTCATTGGTCAGATTTTTCTTCACCACGGAATTGACAAGATTTATTCCCAGCACGGAGAAGCTGAACATCATGACGCCAAGTGCCATAGCAATTGTGGAAATCACATATCGGCTCTTGGTACGGGATATATTCTTCATGGTATAGTCCAGCACAAATCCTACTGATTTCTGTTTGAGATTGGATCTTCTGCGTTTCAACGCTCTTGCATTTTTATGCGGTTTGCCGTACTGCAGTGCCTCCATGGGCGAGAGCTTGCGTGCCGCCCACATTGCGGAAGTATAGGTGGAAATGATAATACCCGCAAGGGTGAGAACGATACCGATCAGGGTAATAATGGGATTCACATCAAAGGTAAAGATCGGGAACAGCGTTCTTCCCAACAGCTCCATAACAGCCTTACACGCATAGAATGCGGCAAAGATACCGATGGGCACGGCGGTCAGACAGTAGAAGATCGCCTCGGTGAACACCAGTGCCACAAGCTGTGCACGGGATGCACCCATGATTCGCAGAACGGCGAACTGTGCACTTCTCTCCTGCACAGAGATTTCGAAGGCATTGTCAATGACGAAACGGCAGATTGCCCATGCAGCGAGTGCCATCAACAGCACTGCAACGATCAGGGGCATAATGCTCGAAATTGCAGTCGCACTTCGTACTTCATATGCAAGCAGTACGTCATGGAATTCAAGATCGTAATAGTGTTTTTCTGCAAGCCCCAGATCTTCAATGAGCATCTTGACGCCATCATCAAAGTCGATCTTATCGGAGATGCGTGCGGAGGCATACCCCCAGCTGCGAATCTCATTGTCTGTGCCGGCAAGAAAGTCTGCGTTACTGCCTGAAATCAGTTCTTCGATACGGATGTCATTGACGGGATTTGAGTAGATTTCAAGATAGACATCATCCGGATTAGTATATATTGTAGTAGCGTGCTTGCCGAATCCTGCAATATTCACAGTAAAGGTACAGGGTGTTCCGGAAATTTCGTCCGAGAAAATGATTTCATCCATATCGTACAGCTTCAAGAGAAAGTGCAGCAGCGGACCGGAATGATTGGTAACCACACCATCCGGTTCGTCCCACACGCCATAAACATTAAGTTCTGTACTGTTCTGTACGATCCATTCTCTTGCCGCCTTCACCTGCTCGGAATCGTCCGACAGCTTAGCTCTGACCGGTGTGATCGTCATTGAGATCTCATCCCCGACTTCGTAACCAAGCTCCTTAACCCAGTAGGGAAATATTACTCCGTTTTCGGGAATATCACCGTAATCTTCAACATATTGCAAATTTTCGCTGCTATACATAACGGACGGAGTTCCACTGACAGCATGGTTATTATAATTGACGATACGCTTATTTGCACCGTTATCAAACTGTATATCCAGATAACGCAGAAAGCCGTTTTCATCACGAGAGCCAAGTGCCCACAATTCCTCTGCATAGGAGAAATAGTGATCCTCCACAGCAGCATGATTCGACAGGATTTTGGAAACATCATCCGGACCCTCGCATTCTTTCAGAACGTTATCCAGTTTTACTTCCCACGAACCATTGGCATCTTTCTCAAAAGCCACAAGCGTCGCCATTGTGCTGCCGAGGTATGCGGTGAACGTGTTGAGAATGAACACGGCAACCATGATACACAGAAATGTCAGAACGCTGCGAAGCTTCTGGCGGCGAAGGTATTTGAAAGACAGGGAAATCAGATGTTTCATTTTGAGATTCCCTCCTCCGTCAGCTGTCCATCCGTCATGCGGAAGATCCTGTCAGCTTGTGCGGCAATACTGGGGTCATGGGTAATGAGGATCAGCGTCTGGTTATACTTTGCAATGGAATTTTTCAGGATGGAGATGATCTCCCGACTGTTCTTGCTGTCGAGATTACCGGTCGGTTCATCGGCAAGGATGATGTCGGGCTTATGAATGAGTGCACGGGCAAATGCAACACGCTGCTGCTGACCGCCGGACAATTCATGCGGAAAGCTGCGGCGTTTTTCCGTGAGTCCCGTCACTTCAAGCAGTTCCTCCAGAAATTTCATATCCGGTGGAGTATTGTCGAGATTGAGGGGAAGAACGATATTCTCCTCCACATTCAGCACGGGAATCAAGTTGTAGTTCTGGAAAATGAACCCGATCCGTTTGCGGCGGTATGCCGCAAGCTGGTTGTCATTCATCTTTGTGATGTCCTGTCCGCCCACTAAAATACTGCCCTCCGTAGGGTGATCCAGTGAGCCGAGAACATTTAGCAGTGTTGTTTTTC
>JAZOBK010000020.1:0-3053 GCA_045595985.1 Oscillospiraceae bacterium | reverse complement strand
TCTTCCTAAGACCGCTTGGCCTCCGACTTGCTTGTCATCGTACTTGAAGGCTCGGCAAAGCACATCGTCAACAACGAGGAATATCCGGTTTCCAAGGGAGATGTATTTGTCATCAACCAGTTCACTGCCCACAGCTATGTCAATGCCAACCATCTGAAGATCTGCAACATCATGTTCCGACCGGAAGAAGTATTCGCCAACGTGTATGACATGAAGAAAATGACGGGATTTCAAGCGTTATTCATTCTTGAGCCGCATTATTCCCAGAATCATCATTTCTGCAGCCAGCTGCACCTTTCCGCAAGTGAATTCAACCTTGTCTTGAAGCAGCTTCAGGAGATCATGGAAGTGTACTGCCGTAAGGATGTGGGGTGGAAGGATTATGTTTTTTCCAAGTTCAGCCTGTTCTGCATTATGCTGTCAGAATTCTACAACACCGTCACACTTGATTCCAGCAACGAATTCATCAAGCTTGCTGGAGCTGCCGCACACATTGAAAATCACTACTGCAGCGATATTACCACCGAAGAACTCGCAAAAATCGCAGGATATTCATCAAGGCAGTTTCAGCGGCTGTTCAAGGCTGTTTTTTCCACCACGCCAAACTTTTATATTGTTGAGCTGCGAATGAAAAAAGCACAGCAGCTGTTAAAATCCTCCAATGCGACTATTGGAGAGATCGCATGGAACTGCGGCTATGATGACCAGAATTATTTCAGCCGCCTTTTCAAAAAGCACACGGGCATGACCCCCTCTGATTTTCGTCAGCATATCAAACACTAACAGGCACTCCCCGATTTGTATCGGGAAGTGCCTGTGTCTTGTGTTATACCGGCAGTGAATCTGTCAGTTTTACGAGGTATTTCAGAATATTGAGGGAATCGTTGGCGGAAGGCTTTCCATCACGGTCAACATCGGCATTCAGCTTGCCCTGTTCATCCAGATCAATTCCGCCAAGCAGATTCTTATTCAGAATGATAATGTCCAGAATATCCACCTTGCCGTTAGCATCCACATCTCCATAAAGCACATCGGTTTCCTCAGGTTCGGAGCTGTCGGGTTCGGAAGAATCGGGAGCATCGGACTTTTCAAAACGCCATGCATCCATAGAAATGGAGTCATCGGAAAATACAAAGTACAGATCCCGTGTACCGCCAACTGCCGCCACATCCTTGTTGAATACAGTCTGATATTTGTCCTCGCTGTCAAAATCAATGCTTGTCAGAAGATCTCCCGTGGGGCTGTCAAGTCTGACTTCAATTCTGCCGCTGCCCTTTACATGGCCCAGAAATGTCACAGGATCTTCCAGAAGCGGTGCATTGTCCGCATCATTTCCGCTGCTCACATTGGGGGAGGCAAAGAATTCGATCGCATCATCTTCCTTGATATACTTGAAGGATGCAAAATCAGAACCGTAAACCTCATCACCGTCGGAGAAACCGTTCCAGATATTCTTCAGACCGTCAGCCCATTCTCTGGTATTGGTCAGTTCTACGGACATATCGAATACATACTTATCATTGACCGTCATCGTTTCAATGATGAATGTAATCTCCGCACCACCCGAAGCCTTAAAATACCCCATATTCTGGAGCATTTCGCCGCCGCCAATATCGCAGGTGATAGAATATTTGCCTGCCTTTGCAACATCCACTTTTCCTGTGTGGTTGACACCATCCTTGGTTGACGGATACATGAATACTGTGGTTTCCTTATCCAGACTCGTTACGGTAATATCGTATCTGATGGTGTCAATGGCAGTCAGTTCAAATTCCACGGGAGTTTCGGGTTCATCGGAAGCTTCTGATTCTGTAAATTCCACATCCCTCACGCTGAACCACGCACCCTTGCCGTCACTGATCACAACGGGCTTGCTGTTATCGGTCAGATCATAGGTGATGTCAGCCGTGTTATTCAGCTCTGCTGCAATATTGGTTGTAAACGGATCGACATACTCGATGGAGCTTACACCCTTCTTGGTGCCGCCGATCCTTTCAAACACTACATTTTCCTCGTCCACCGCAATCTTGTCCACGCCGAGACTTCTGTAGCCGCCGTCAATGCCCATGCCGCGTCTGAGCATCTGTGTGTGATAGAAAATATAGTATTCGCCACGGAATTTATGCAGGTGGGTATGGTTGTTGGAGTAGTCAAAGCCCGCCGTACCGGGGTTTTTGAAATATTCGCCCTGCATTTCCCAGCTGTCGGGATCAAGCGGTGTTTTGGTTGTCATGTACGCCATACTGCACTGTGAAGGCGGATCGCAGTCAAAATCCCACTGTTCGGTGTGATCCGTCCAGTCATTATTGTAGGTATATACATAGGTATCGCCGAAGCAGTTGAGTTCACTTGCTTCAAACAGATACGGTGCAGGGATTTCCATGAAATCACTGTCAAAGGACAGCATATCCTCACCCAGCTTTACGATTCTTGCAGATCCTGGCATATAATCCGTTCCGCCCGCTGCTTTGCCTGCACCGAAAGAAAGCCAGCCAACGCCGTTTTCGTCGATGACAACACCTGGGTCAAAAGGATTCGGACAGTTTTTCAGTCCGGGAGTGCTTGTTGAAATGAACGGCTTGCCAAGGGGATCTTCCCACGGGCCAAGCGGATCGGTTGCGGTAATTACACCAACACCGGTGCCGTTATTGGAGAAATACAGATAGAAATGCGTCTTTCCATCATCCTCCACACGGGAGGTAATGGTGGGTGCCCATGAATTCATGATCCACGGTGCGATCTCACCCACGTTGATCTCGCCATGGTAGATCCAGTTCACCATATCATCCGTGGACAGGATCACGAGCGATTTGATCTGCTCGTAGGTATTTTCTTCATCCGGTCCCTTTGCCTCATACTGCTGGTGGTCATTTGTTCCGAACAGGTACAGCCTGCCGTTGTATTCCACGGAAGTGGGGTCCGCACAGAAAAACTGTGAGGAGATCGGATTGTTATACCGAATATCCTTGTAATTCTCCGTACTGATCTTGTCATTGCTGATCTTGATCATATCCAGTGTTTCCACTGCCCCGTCAGATGTAAGCTCGTTGACG
>JAZOBK010000019.1:0-2004 GCA_045595985.1 Oscillospiraceae bacterium | reverse complement strand
CCCGATGATTTCGAGTGCCCGCTCTGCTCTGTCGGCAAGGATAATTTCAGTGAAGAATAGTCAACAAGCATAAATCTCTCCTCAAATCTTTACAGAACCCGCAGATACGCCATGATCGGAATATCTGTGGGTTCTGTTTTTTTTGATAAAATAAGATTGTTCCGCTTCCGGAAAAATCACTTTCAGAAATTTTGTTCTCAGCCATCGTTAAGTCAATACATCCATAAGATCGAAAAAGATCTTGGCGTCATTCTCTTTGAACGCACCGGAACGGATATACGTCTGACGGATGCAGGTCAGATTTCCTTGACGCCGGCAGAAAAATTCTGGAACTTGAACGCCAGATGCAGCACCAGTTTTCCGATCTGCAGGGCAATCGTTCCGGAAGCGTGGTTCTGGGAATTTCACCGCATCGCTGCTCTTGTATTCCCTGATGCTAATTTTCCTTTCGCTGAAAGAGTTACCATAAAGAAAAAATAAGCCGTGAAGAAAAGCTTCACGGCTTATCCTATTTTCAGAAATATTAGATGATCGAGTGCGTTAACAGATCTAAAGTCAGGGTATGGAATCCAACGATCTTTGTATCCCAGCGGTCATGCTCACCATCACAGTTTGGATAGTTGTCGATCCATTGATATATCGGAAATTTGAGTATGAGCAGATTCTCCTTTACCTGACAGCATACTTCTACATATACCTCTTTACCGCTTTCAACCGCAGGCACTTTACCGTCAGCAACACGTTCATCATTCATATTGAAAAATTCCACGCTGCCTTTTGCTTGTATCACTGCTGCAATCTTCTCGTTCTCAAACAGAATCGTCGTTTCAGAAATATATCCCGATGCCAATTGCAATAATTTCTCGCCGCTTTCTTTTTCACTATTGAATACAATATCGATTTTTCTTTCCATAGTATCCATCTCCCTCAGCCTATCGGAACGGGCATTATTTTCATATGCCGCAAAGATCCTGATACAGAGCAATATACATATCCGCAGACGCATCCCAGCTGTAGTCACAGAGCATTGCACGTTTCACAAGTGCTTTCCAGCCCTTGGCGTCATCAAAACTTGCCCTGGCTCTTGCACAGGCATCAAGCATATCCTGTGCATTGTATGTTTTGAATGTAAAACCGTTGCCATCACCGCTGCCGTCATCCTTGACGGAATCACGCAGACCGCCTGTTTCACGCACGATCGGAATCGTACCATAACGCATTGCCACCATCTGTGCCAGACCACAGGGTTCACTCTGGGAGGGCATGAGGAACATATCTGCACCCGCATAGATCTTTCTTGCAAGCTCCGGACGGAATCCCAAGGTCACACTTACCTGTCCGGGATAGCGGAACTTCATTTCTGAGAAGAAATCTTCATAGATCTTCTCACCGCTGCCCAGAATGGCAAATTTAAATCCGAGTTTGAGAATATCCTCAAACACATAACGAATCAGATCCACACCCTTGTGCGATACAAATCGTGTGACGATGCCGATCACGGGTTCATCACCCTCACGCAGTCCAAGCTCGGAAAGCAGAGCCCTCTTGCACTCCTTCTTCCCTGACGGTTTTGCAACACTGAATGTCTTATCGATCAGCGTATCCTTTTCCGGATCGTACAATACCGTGTCAATGCCATTGAGAATACCCGACAGCTTGTTCTGCTTATTCACAAGAATGCGGTCAAGACCATGTGCATACCAGGGATCGAGGATCTCCCATGCGTAGCTGGGACTGACAGTGGTAATTCTGTCCGCAGTTTCAATTGCCCCCTTCATCATATTGATGCTACCGTCGTATTCAAGCAGCCCCATATGATAGAGTGGAATGCCCATCACCTCGTTGAGTACTTCCCTGCCATAATTCCCCTGATACTGGATATTATGGATGGTGAACACGTGCTTGAGGTTCTGATACCCCTGCTGATACTTATAGAAAACCTGATAAAATACGGGAATCAACGCTGTCTGCCAGTCATTTCCGTGAATGATGTCGGGCTTAAAA
>JAZOBK010000018.1:0-4913 GCA_045595985.1 Oscillospiraceae bacterium | reverse complement strand
CATAGTCCTCGTCCTTGATGATGATCTCATCCTGCGTGATGTCGAACGGCAGGGGATCTTCGATGTCATCATATGCCACCTCGCCGTCCGTTGTTTCGTAGGCGATCTGTGTGCGGCGGCTGATGCCGCGGACGATCTTGTGGAATTCCACCTCATCCATCACGCCTGCCTGAAAACGGTTGAACACCACCAGCTCGGACACATTGATCTTGTCCACGACCAGACTACGCATATTGGCGTTGTAATTGAGGAAGGTATTAGAATCGACAAAGCACATGGTCTGGTACACAGCCCATTCCACGGGCAGATTCTCAAACAGTTCCTGAATCGTCCACATACCGTTGTATTCCAGAACCACACGGGCTGCACCGCATTCGTCCAGAATACGCTTGAGATTCCGGGGATTGAAATCCTCCTTCTCCTCAATCACATAGGGGTACACATTCTTGCTCGGATAATTTGTGGGATCATATTCTTCCTCGCCCTCCTCGCAAAGCAGGAGCAGCGTCTTTTCGCCATTGTTGAAACGTTCATCCTCCAGCGTTTCCTGAATGAATTTCGTCTTGCCCGCTTCCAGAAATCCCAGAAACAGATATACCGGAACATCGTCCATCTGATTCATCTGCATTGCAAACGTCCCCCTTTCTTATTCTGCATGGAACAGCTTTGCAATGACATCCTCATGGATGCCCGCACCGATCACGCACAGACGTCCCGTGGCTGCGGCACAGCCGAAGCGTACATCCGGCGTTCCGGGTACATAATCAAAATGGATCCATTTACCGTCCTCACCTGCAACGATGCCCTTTGCACGCAGTACCATGCCGTAGGTGTCTGCATCGGACAGAGCTTCCAGTGCAGCGGTAATTTCTGCGGAAGTGTAGGTCTGTGCGGTTTCCGCACCCCAGCTTGCAAATACATCATCCGCATGGTGATGGTGGTGATCGTGACAGCCGCAGGTGCAGTGCTCATCATGCTCATGATGGTGATGCTCATGCTCGTGGCAGCAGCATTCCCCGTCGTGCTCGTGATGGTGGTGATGCTCGTGCTCGTGGCAGCAGCATTCCCCGTCGTGGTCATGATGGTGGTGATGCTCGTGCTCGTGGCAGCAGCATTCCCCGTCGTGCTCATGGTGGTGGTGATGCTCATGACGGTGCTTCTGTTCTTCCAGCAGTTTCTCCAGCTCGCTCTTAAGGGTGTTCTTCTGCGTCATTGCCTCCATGAGCTGTGCACCCGTGAGCTGATCCCAGTCTGTGGTGACGATGGGTGCGTCGGGATTGCACTTACGCAGACGCTGGATGCAGTCATCCAGCTTGTCCTGCGATAATCCCTGTGTGTGGCTGAGGATCAGACAGCTTGCGTGTGTGATCTGGTTATCGAAGAATTCACCGAAATTCTTCTGGTACATTTTGCATTTCTTGGCGTCCACCACAGTGGTGAAGCCGTCCAGTACCACGTCATGTGCGTCAATGCCCTCAACAGCCTTGATGACGTCGCTGAGCTTGCCAACGCCAGAGGGTTCAATGAGGATGCGGTCGGGGTGGTAATCCTCCAGCACTTTTTCCAGTGCCTTGCCGAAATCTCCCACCAGACTGCAGCAGATGCAGCCGGAATTCATTTCTGTGATCTCCACGCCGGCATCCTGCAGAAAGCCGCCGTCGATGCCAATCTGTCCGAATTCATTCTCGATCAGCACCAGTTTTTCACCGACATAGCCCTCGGCAATGAGCTTTTTGATCAGCGTGGTCTTTCCGGCACCCAGAAAGCCGGAGAAAATTGTAATTTTCGTCATAAACCGTACACTTCCTTATTTCATAATCTTAGCGGATTTCGCTCTGCCTTTTAGTATAACACTTTTTTTCAGAAGTTGCAAGTGGTTTTGTGAGATTACGGAAAATACCGCAAGGCAGAACTGCTTGGATATGGTCGATTTTCCTTGCACGGATGTCAAAAAAGAACACAACTTTTTGTCGGATTTGTCAATGGACAGGGGTTGCGGATGGGTATATAATGAAACTATAATCATAATTCAAGGAGGAGTCATACTTATGAAACACAAAACACTTGCAGCAATTCTTGCATCTGCAATGGTACTCTCTGCGGCGATGATGCCTGTCAGCACAGCAGCGGCAGAAGACAGTGCCCCTGAATGGATCATCAGCAATGTGGAGGCACTGCCCGGTGAAGATGTCATGGTTACAGTGTCGGTAAAGGGTGATACCAACGGCATTAACAGCTATATTATGGATATGGACGCTGAGGGAGGAATGATCGGTGTTCAAATAGAGGCAGGTACGGCTTACCCGGAGCTTACCACGATCTTTAATCCGGAAACTCTGACAGTGGCGGGTACCAATTATTCCATTGATAAAAATATCAAGCCCTCCGAGGACGGTGCGGTAGTATTCAGTGTGATCTTTCATATCCCCGAGGGTGCAGAACCGGGTTTGTATAATTTGACATTTCAAGATCTGATCGTATACGATATGGATATGAATGAACTCGCAGTTACACAGACTATCGGCTCCATTAAGGTTCTGAGCATCGGCGGACAGCCCGGTGGTGTGGGCGGCAAGCTCGGTGACGTAAACGAGGACGGCGATGTGGATGCAACGGATGCGGCAAATATTCTGGTAGCAGCCGCTGCAGTCGGTGCAGGCGGCGACAGCGGCTTCACAGAAACACAGGCAAAGAATGCCGATGTCAACGGTGACGGCACGTTCAATTCACAGGACGCTGCGAATGTTCTCCAGTATGCGGCAGCAGCCGGTTCCGGTTTTGAAGGTTCATTGGAAGAATTCATGAAAACTCTGTAATAAAACATTTTCGGGAATTGCCCTGCTTTTGGCAGGGATGAGAGTGAGTCAAAAAATATAATATCTCTTGAGTTTTTCCCCGCCGCAGGCGGGGAAAAACTTATAAATATGTTCTTCCAGCCCGCCTGCGGCGGGCTGAAAGAACGCTGGCAAATACTTTTCGACAGACATTACCCTGCCGTCGGCAGGGTAATTTTTTGACAAATTTTTAATTGGTTTTAACAAAATTCCACATAAAATAATGGCGTATATATGACAAATGCCACAAAAAACGTAAATCAATTTTGTGCAGTTGCGAAAATTTTCGGAAGGATGCGTCAAATCGCTTGTGTTTTCGAAAGATTCTGGTATAATGAAATGTAAGGCGGCATTGTCTGTACGATTTGGGGCAATGTTGAATGTAATCCGAATTAGGGGATTCGGATCAGGAAAGGAAGGTACTTTTATGAAACTGAAAAAAACAACGGCTGCGGTGCTTGCCGCAGCTATGGTACTTGCAGGAAATACGGGCGTGATGCAGTGTGCGGCAGAAATGACTGCTGCACCGACGGAGGCTGTGCAGCTTGCACAGGTGCCTGTGGGTCTGAAATATCAGAATTACGGCAGCTATGTGGTGATTACAAGCTGCAGCACCATGGTAACAACCATGGATATTCCTGCATATATTGACGGCGTACCGGTAACAGGAATTGCGGACAAGGCGTTTTCCCACTGTACAAAGCTGACTTCCGTGACCATTCCGAATACCGTTACACATATCGGAATGCAGGCATTCCGCAATTGTGAAGCACTGACTTCTCTGACGCTTCCCAACAGCGTGACAGCCATCGGACAGGAGGCATTCTATTATTGTACCGTTTTAAAGAGCATGACGATCCCGAATTCCGTAACGGTCATCGGCGACAATCTGTTCGGTCATTGCTATGAGCTGACAGATGTTGTGATTCCCAATGGCATAACCAAGATCAACGATTGTATGTTTTTTCAGTGCAAGGGACTGAAGAATCTTACGATTCCCGCAAGCGTGACGAGCATCGGCAACTGGGCATTTGAGGAATGCAACAGTCTTGAAAATGTATATTTTGGCGGCACGCAGGCAGCATGGAGTGCTTTGGCAGTCGGCACTGTGAATGACGCATTAAAAACAGCGACCATTCATTATGGCTCCACAACGCCCGAAACACCGCAGCAGCCGACCGAACCGGAACAGCCGACCGAGCCGGAGGATCCCACACCGCCCCCGTCTGAAACGGGCAGACTTGGCGATGTGAATGGGGACGGGAATGTGGATGCAGCGGATGCTGCAAATATTCTGGTAGCGGCGGCCGCAGTCGGTGCGGGTGCGGACAGCGGTATGACGGATTCACAGAAGCAGCTTGCCGATGTCAACGGCAGCGGCGGCTTTGATTCGCAGGATGCGGCAACGATTCTGCAGTATGCGGCAGCGACCGGTTCCGGATATACCGGCACTCTGGAAGAATTTGTAGCATCTTTATAATAGAATTCTGTCGCTGAAAGGAAAGAAAATATGAAATTCAGACAGAGAATCACTGCAGTCCTTGCGGCAGCCGCCATGCTGCTTGCGGGCAATGCAGGTGTACTATATTGTGCGGCGGAACTGACGGCTTCCCCTGTGGAAGTTGTACGGACGGCACAGGTACCGGCGGGGCTATCATACCAGAATTACGGTGGTTATGTTGCGATCACCGGCTGTCTTACATCTGTGAAAAGTATGGAGATCCCGTCATATATTGACGGAGTGCCTGTCAGAGCCATCGGCGATGAGGCATTTGCCTATTGTGAGAAAATGGCGACGGTTTCCATTCCGACCACCGTTACAACGATCGGAAACCGTGCGTTCCGCAACTGCAAGGCACTGACTACCGTGACGATTCCGGCAAGCGTTACGACAATTGGCGAGGAAGTGTTCTATTATTGCGAAGGACTCAAGAGCATGACAATTCCGAGTAGTGTGCAGAGTATCGGCGATACGATGTTCGGACACTGCTACGCCCTGACGGACGCAACGCTTCCCAATGGTATCAAACAGGTCAACAACTGTATGTTCTATCAGTGTACAAATCTGCAGAATGTCAC
>JAZOBK010000017.1:0-10830 GCA_045595985.1 Oscillospiraceae bacterium | reverse complement strand
AGAGGCGGAGCAACAATTGCACAGTCGAGTGCAGAAAAGTACAAGGGCAGCAATTCGCTGTATGTATCCGGCAGAACGGATGCATGGAACGGAGCAATGAAGAGCCTGAGCAGCAGAGTATTCAAGCCCGGCGAAACCTATAGCTTCAGTGCAGATGTAAAGTACACAAGCGGTTCAGCAAGTGATACATTCTACATGAAGTTACAGTATGAGGATGCAAGCGGCGAAACACAGTATGATTCCATCGCTGAAACATCCACGATCAAGGGTGAATGGGTACAGCTTGCAAATACTAATTACACAATTCCTGCAGGTGCAACGAATATGTATGTATATGTTGAAACTGCAGAAAGCACAGTTGACTTCTACCTCGATGAGGTTGTCGGTGCAGTGGCAGGTACCAAGGTTGACGGCCCCGGTGCAGGCTTCAGCATCATCAAGGGCGACATCGACTTCAACGGAGTAATCAACGCATTTGACCTTGCAATCGCAAAGAAGGGCGTTGCAAAGGGCTTCTCCAAGGAAGTTGCTTCTCTCGTAGCAGACATTGACGAAAACGGTATTGTTGAAGTAGTTGACGTTGTTCAGCTCGCACATTTCGTAATGGGCAAGATCGATACATTCACAATCGCTGAAAAGCCCACAGAACCCGAGCCTGAAAAGCCTGCTTTCAATTATAATGCAAATCTCCAGTTCAAGGAGGCACCTGGCGATTACATCAATAAGGATTGCCCACAGGCTGGTAGAGTAATCAATGAAACCTATAATGGCATCAACGGTTCAAACAAGCTGAATGTATATCTGCCCTATGGTTACGATGAAAGCAAACAGTATAACATTTTCTATCTGATGCATGGCGGTGGCGAGAACGAAAATACTATCTTTAGTAATGACGTAAATCTCGACCGTATGCTCGACTGGATGATCATGAATGGTGAACTTGAACCTATGATCGTTGTTACTCCTACATTTAATAAGTGTGAAGCAGCTACATTCTATAAGGAACTGCGTGCAAGCGTAATTCCGTTCGTAGAAGGCAAGTACTCCACATATGCGAAGTCCACTTCTGAGGCTGACATCATCGCATCCAGAATGCACCGTGCATACGGTGGTTTCTCCATGGGTGCTCTCTCCACATGGTGCGTTGGTAACCATGCTCTTGACCTCGCTGGCTATCTGATGCCTCTCTCCGGCGATAACTGGGAGGGTGTAAGTTCTCTGACAGGTGAAATTGACCGTCTGGGTTATAGTAAGGATCAGTACTTCATCATGGCAGCAACAGGTTCTGAGGACATCGCTTATGGCAACATGAATCCGCAGATGGAAACGATGAAGAATGACACTAAGCACTTTACTTATACCAGTGACTTCTCTCAGGGTAACTTCTACTACATGGTAGCATCTGGTAAGACACACTGGTGGGGCTTTGTACGTCATTATGTATATGACTGCCTGCCCTACTTCTTCCACGAATAATCAGATTGATTCGTTCATGGTATAGTTTAAGAACCCACCAATAAGGTGGGTTCTTTCTTTATGAAATTAAACCAATCATATATCAAAAAGTTCCGACCAAGGTGTCGGAACTTTTTGGAAATTTCATTAGATTTCAAAATCCAGACAGCTGCGAAGCATCGTGTACGGTCTGACGCTGTTGTCTGCAACTTCCACATGAGCAGGATGAACTGCATATGCTTTTAAAGCATTCTGACTTTCAAATGTAGAATCCAGCATCAGATCTGCTGTGGAGCTTTCCAGACGGGAGATCGTGACATGAATGTCAAGAAGTCCCGGGATTTTTCCTTGCAGCCCCTCAAGGGCAGACTTGATTTCCTGCTTAATGACGTTCTTTTCTGATTCGGAAAATTCTTCCTTCAAAGTCCAAAGGATGATGTGCTTTACCATAATAACTCCTCCTGTTTGTTGTTGAATATACATTATTTTATCATAGATTTGCGTTACTGTCAACATCCGAAAATACTGATCCGTCGAATTGACATTTTTCTGATCCGGTGATATAATGGAAACAGCTGTCAAAATCGAAAAGGGGGAATTTTCGATGTCTAATATTATCGAATTGACTGATTTTTGCATGCCTGAACTGGATGTATATGCACGCCTTACAGAAGTCCAGCTTCGTCGTTTTTATGAACCTCGCATGGGACTGTTCATCGCAGAAAGCCCGAAGGTCATTACCCGTGCGTTGGATGCGGGCTATCAGCCGCTTTCACTTCTGGTTGAACGGAAACAAATTGCAGGGGAAGCACAGGAGCTAATCGTACGCTGCGGAGAAATTCCTGTATATACCGCTGAAATGGAGCTTCTGACACAGCTGACGGGATTTCAGCTTACCCGAGGAGCATTGTGTGCAATGTACCGCAGGGAACTTCCGTCCGTGAAGCAGGTATGTGCAGATGCCCGTCGGGTTGCCGTACTTGAAAATGTCGTGAATCCTACGAATGTTGGAGCAATATTTCGTTCGGCAGCCGCATTGCATATGGATGCTGTGCTGCTGACACCTGCTTGCAGCGATCCTCTGTACCGACGTTCAGCGAGAGTGAGTATGGGGACAGTATTTCAGGTGCCGTGGACGTATCTGGATGATATTTCCGTGCTGAAGTCACTCGGTTTTAAAACCGCTGCCATGGCATTGTGTGAGCAGGCAGTTTCTGTTGATGATCCAAACCTTATGTCGGAAGAAAAATTGGCAATCGTTCTTGGAACGGAGGGTGATGGTTTAGCTGCGAAAACGATCGCCAACTGCGATTATACCGTATGCATTCCCATGTCACATGGGGTGGATTCCCTGAACGTTGCGGCTGCAAGTGCCGTTGCATTCTGGCAGCTTGGAAGAAAGTAAGCGAAGTTCATAATTCTAATGAGCGAAAAGCCCAAATAGGGAACATCTGATTTGGATAATGTGACAAAAAGATGGATAATGTGTGGAAATGGTTGCACTTTTCCGAATAATATGGTATAATGACATAAATTGTCAAATCGGCAAATACAAGCATGAAAATGGAGATTGATCTATGAGAAAAAAACTACGAGGCAGCATCATGCTTCTAATTGCGGCTTTGATCTGGGGCACGGCATTTGTTGCACAGAGTGAAGGAATGCGTTACGTTGAACCATTCACCTACAATGCCATCCGCACATTGATTGGCGGTGTAGTGCTGATCCCCGTGATCGCAGTATTCAGAAGACTCGGCAATAAGTCGGACAAGGCTGCCCCGACCTCCCGACGGGCGACAATTACGGGAGGAATTGTTTGTGGCATTTTCTTGTTTATTGCAAGCTCCTTTCAGCAAAGCGGAATCAGCATGACAACTGCCGGAAAAGCGGGATTCATCACAGCACTGTACATCATTATCGTACCCCTGCTTGGGCTGTTTCTACGCAGGAAAGTGAATCTCATTCTTTGGTTCTGTGTACTGCTTGCTGCGGTCGGATTCTGGATGCTGTGTATCAAGGAAGGTTTCACCATAGGCAAGGGTGACCTGCTTGTACTGTGTTGTGCGGTGTTCTTTGCCATGCATATCATGTCGGTTGACTATTTCATCGGAAAGCGTGTGGATGGTATGCTGATGTCCTGTATCCAGTTTTTCACGGCAGGAACGCTGATGGCGATCTGTATGTTTCTGTTTGAAACACCGCAGATTGGCAGCATTCTGGATGCAAAAGTTACCATTCTTTATGCAGGTCTGATGTCCAGCGGTGTAGCATTTACCTTACAGATTCTTGGTCAGCGTGATACAGAACCCACGGTTGCAACTTTGTTGATGAGTCTGGAATCCGTGTTTGCTGCACTTTCTGGGTGGCTGATCCTGCATGAAGCGTTAAGTCCGAAGGAGCTTACAGGCTGTGTACTGGTATTTGCTGCGGTGATCCTTGCACAGCTGAAATCGCCGGAGAATTCTGTATCCGGTGAGGAAATCAAAACTATGGAAACGGAGAGGAAAACATGAAAAAGCATTTGAGCAAAATTATTTTCGCACTTCTGGTTGCAGTCTACCTTGTTGCTTGTATGATTGCAGCACCCATTTCCGGAGCAGTGGGCACCATGTGGTCGCTTCTGCCTCCGATCGTGGCGATCGGACTTGCACTGATCACCAAAGAGGTATACTCCTCCTTATTTGTCGGCATTGTTTCCGGCGGCGTTATTTATGCAGCAGCAACCTCCACAGGATTCGAGGGAATGTTCACTGTCATCATGCAGGAGGGATTGATCGCCAATCTCTCGGATTCCTACAATGTGGGCATTCTGATTTTCTTGGTTGTTCTCGGCATTATTGTTGTGCTGATGAACAAAGCGGGCGGCAGCCGTGCCTACGGCGAATGGGCTGCAAAACATATCAAGAGCCGTACAGGTGCAAGTTTTTCCACCTTCCTGCTTGGCGTACTGATTTTTGTGGATGACTATTTCAACTGTCTGACTGTTGGTTCTGTTATGCGACCGGTAACCGATAAGTATAAGGTTTCACGTTCCAAGCTGGCGTATCTGATCGACGCAACTGCAGCTCCTGTCTGCATTATCGCACCTATCTCCTCATGGGCTGCAGCAGTCAGCGGAACGGTTGAAGGCGTAAACGGCATACAGCTGTTCATCAGCACCATTCCGTTCAACCTCTATGCATTGCTGACACTGCTCATGGTAGTATTTATTTCTCTGACCGCTCTTGACTTTGGTCCCATGAAGCTCCATGAGGATAATGCGAAGAAGGGCGACATTTTCACAACACAGACCAAAACCTATGAGGACGATGACGTACCGACGCATAACCGCGGCAAGGTGATCGACCTTCTCTTTCCCGTACTGATCCTGATCGTCTTTTGCGTTGCAGGCATGATCTATACGGGCGGATTCTTCAGCGGTGCGGATTTTATCAGTGCATTTGCTGATTGCGATGCAGCCTATGGTCTGTCCCTCGGCTCTATGGCAGCATTGCTCCTGATCATCGGCTACTATCTTGTCCGTCGTGTTCTGAATTTCACAGAATGTATGGATTCCATCGCATCCGGTTTCAAGCAGATGGTTCCTGCAATTCTGATTCTTACCTTTGCATGGACACTGAAAACAATGACAGGTCTTCTTGAAGCAGGCACTTTCGTTTCCGGTCTTGTTGAAAGTGCAACTGCAATCCAGATCCTGTTGCCGCTGATCCTGTTTGTGGTAGCAGTCGGCTTGTCTTTTGCAACCGGTACATCATGGGGTACATTCGGTATTCTGATTCCCATCGTTACCAGCGTATTTGAGAAGGAACTCGTAAACGTAACGGATACGGGCGTGATTCCCACAATGGTAATTGTCTGCATTTCCGCTTGCCTCGCAGGTGCCGTATGCGGTGATCATTGCTCACCGATCTCTGATACCACCATTATGGCTTCGACCGGTGCACAGTGTGATCATGTCAGTCATGTTTCCACACAGCTGCCCTATGCGATGTTGGTTGCCGCAGTATGTGCAGTCGGCTATCTGTTGGCAGGTGTTGTGCAGAGATTCGTTACAGATTATATCATGAGTGTTCTGATCATTCTGGGCACATCACTTGTAATGATGCTGCTCGTGCTCTTTGTCATGAAATTTTTGATAAAGACTGAAAAGAAACCCGAAAAGAAGGCTGTAAAGTCATAACATTAAATAACCCTTGAAGATGATAGTCTTCAAGGGTTATTGATTTATGATCAGACGTAGAATTCCTCCATCGTGTCCAAACAGATGCAGGCAAGTCTGCCGCCTTTGAAACACGCACCGCAGTCAATGTGAATATTGTTGCTGCTCTTGTAGATCTCGGCTTTCCCCGTGAAATGCTCAGTTGGCGTGTGTCCGGAAACCACATAGATCGTATCGTCGTCAAAATACTTCTTGTCGGGATCGGTTCGCATCATGAGCAGCTCGTAAGGGGAGTACTCGCTGAGTTTTTTGCCCTTTTGGAAATTCCCAAGTCCCGCATGAACCAAAATAAATGTATTCTCTCCGACATCCACCACTTCATAGAGTGAAAATTCCTCAATGTAATCCAGAATATCCGTACGTTCCTGAAAATCCAGCTCGCGGAACTTTTCGATGGTCGTTGCACCGCCTTCCTGCATCCAATCCATTAGCATATGTATGACGGATGCGTCCACCTGTTCGGCATAATTCTGTTCCGTGATTTCCACTGCCAGTTTCTTCAGCACATTCAGTGCCATGAAATCGTGATTGCCCATCAGCGGATACACATTCGGACGTTCCATCATATCCTTGAGCACCTTGATCGGTTCTTCACCACGATCCACAATGTCACCGAGGACAAACAGTGTGTCCTCATCGCTGAAGTGTATCAGTTCAAGCATGGAAATATACTTGTCGTATTTCCCGTGAATGTCACTTGTTACATAAACCATGGATGACGCCTCCTTAACAGTGGAATATTTGAATGTGATATTATTATATCATGCTGTGTAATATATGTCAACTACCATTGAATGAACCGAATGTGGATGAAATTGCAGTGAAATTGCTTAAATCATGATATTTTAAACATATTCGATGATGAAAGGTATTGACAAATTATGAATGTGGCGTTATAATATATAAAAATATGACTGGGAGGAATTTCTATGAAACACAAACTTTGGCGTCGTGCAGCTTCGGTTTGTACTGCAGTATCCTTGTTAATAGGAACGTGCAGTTTTTTACCGCAAAGCACTCCACACAGTGTACAGACTGTACACGCAGCAGATGCTGGCATTCAGGATTTTGCCATTGGTGATGTTACGATGCTCGATCCGTACAGTACCAACGCATTTTCTCTGGAATTATCCTATCTGCTTTCTTTTGACACAGAGCGTTTGCTTGTGGGATTCCGTGAGAATGCTAAGATGAACACCAATGGTGCAAAGCGTTACGGCGGATGGGAAAATACGCTGATTGCCGGTCATACGGTCGGACATTATCTGACAGCACTTGCACAGGCGTATCAGAATCCTACGATCACCGATTCGCAGCGTAATGAGATCATGGGAAAAATCAAGGCATTGGTTGACGGAATGAAAGTATGTCAGCAGAATTCCAAGGGCAAACCCGGTTTCCTCTGGGCAGGTCAAATCAAGAATGCCAATAATGTAGAGCAGCAGTTTGATTTTGTACAGCAAGGTAAAACAGGAATTATTGAAGAAGCATGGGTTCCGTGGTACACCATGCATAAGCTGATTGCAGGTCTGGTTGATGTTTTCAATGCAACCGGTTATGCACCTGCAAAGGAAGTTGGTTCCGGTCTGGGTGACTGGACCTACAACCGTTGTCTGACATGGAATGATGCAACGCACAAAACCGTTCTTTCCATCGAGTATGGCGGCATGAACGATTGTCTGTACGAGCTGTATGCGATTACAGGAAAGGAAAGCCATGCGGTTGCAGCTCATTATTTTGATGAAACCGCACTGCATGAAAAGGTACTCAAGGGCGGAACCAACGTGCTGACGAACCGTCATGCAAATACGACCATCCCGAAATTTGTCGGTGCACTGAAGCGATATATTGTACTTCACGGCAAAACGATTGGCGGTCAGACTGTAGATGCATCTATTTATCTGAAGTATGCGGAAGCATTCTGGGAGAATGTAACCACGAATCATACTTACATTACTGGTGGTAACAGTGAATGGGAACATTTCGGTTCCGATAATGTTCTGGATAAGGAACGTACCAACTGCAACTGCGAAACCTGTAACTCCTATAATATGCTCAAACTCAGCCGTGAACTGTACAAGATTACAGGTGATGTCAAGTATATGGATTTCTATGAAGGTACTTACTATAACTCAATCTTGTCCTCGCAGAATCCTGAAACCGGTATGACAACCTATTTCCAACCGATGGCAACCGGTTACTTCAAGGTTTATGGCAAGCCCTATGATCACTTCTGGTGCTGTACCGGCAGCGGTATGGAAAACTTCACAAAGCTTGGCGATACCATGTATATGCATAACGGCAATACGTTGTATGTCAATATGTACCAGAGCTCCAAGCTGAACTGGAAGGATCTGAATGTGACGATCACCCAGAACAGTACCATTCCCAACGGCAATACTTCCAAGTTTACCATTGAGGGAAGCGGGTCTCTCGATCTGCGTTTCCGCCTGCCCGAATGGAAGGCAGGAAATGTGACGATCACACTAAATGGCGAGAAGTACAGTTATAAGACTGTGAATGATTATGCACAGGTTACCGGCGATTTCAAGAGCGGCGATGTGATCGAAGTGACCATTCCTATGGAAGTCAGAGCCTATAATCTTCCCGATGGAAATACCACATATGGCTTCAAATATGGTCCGATCGTATTGAGTGCAGAGCTTGGCAAGGCGAATATGGAAACCAGCTCCACAGGTATGTGGGTAACTATTCCGAAGGATAAGGTCGTAGCCTCTGAGAATATCACACTTTCCAAGGAAGGTCAGTCCGTTGCTGCATTCATGATGGACATTAACGAATATATGGTCAAGGATGCAAATTCCCTGAAGTTCACATTAACAGGAACAAACACAACCTTGACATTCAGCCCTCACTATCTCCAGTATCAGCAGCGTTACGGTATTTACTGGAAGTTCTTCAGCAATGGCACTGTTTCTGATGAAGATCTTCCCCGTGCAAAGGTCACTGTTACAGATACTGTACAGCCCGGTTACGGTCAGTATGAAGGCGATGCACTCCATAATATGACAGCATTCAATGCACATGGTGTTACAGACGACAGTACTTATCGTTATGTCACAGACGGCGGTTACTTCAGCTACCGCATGGCAGTGGATACGGAAGCACCGTATACCATTCTTCAGGTGACATTCCGCAAGGCTGACAATGGCAAAACCATTCGTATCCGTGTCGGAGACGCTATACTCTATGCGGAAACTCTGGATTACGAAGGCAGCGGCGATACATATAACGTAAAAGTGATCGTTCCTTCCGATGTTCTGGAAAGAAATGTAAAGACCGTTGATGTTGAAGGTACAGAAACGGATATAATTGATGTTACATTCTCTGCAGTTGACGGTAAGGAATCCGCAAAGGTGTGCGACTTCATCTACATGACAGCTGTAAAGCCCGTTTATGATTATGATCCGAGCATTGCGTATTTTGTAGACTGCGGTGACCATGACCAGACAACGACCAGCGGCAGTGATAAGTTCGGCTATTTCAACAGCAGAACCGAGCAGCTCTATGGCGTGGACAGCGTGACAGGTGCAAAGTGGGGTCTGATCGACGATCCGACTGACCAGTACAACGGTGCATCCAAGAGCAAGGGTATCTATACGGCAAATACATGGCCGAATGAATTTACCCTGACCGATGGACAGGATAAGAAGGCAAGCTATCGTTACACCAAGAACCAGTACGAGAACAATATTGACCGTCATCTGGATTACGGCTTCACACTTCCGAACGGAACCTATACCGTGGAAATGTGTTTCAGTGATCCGTGGCAGTGTTCCACGAATCCCACTGTTTACGCAAACTATGGCAAGGATAACCAGTCCATCGTTGCTGAAAATGTAAAGATCGACGGCAATGGTATCGCAACCGGCAAGGTGACCGTTACCGACGGAACGCTGACGCTCAATATGCGTTCTCAGGATAAGGCGATCAACGTAAACTACATCATCATCAAGTTTGACAAGACAGAAGAATATTCCGTTGTCGGCAAGAAGGGTGATGTAAATCTCGACGGTCTTGTAAACGATGACGATATTGTTCTGCTGAACGAGTATCTGCTCAGCACAGAATCCTTCATCGGAGATCAAGTATATGCATCCGATATGATCGTTGATGTAAATATTGACGCATTTGATCTTGCAATTCTCAAGCGTGAAACAAAATAAGTTGTTTCATAATACAGGATTCTCTTTTCTGTGTCCGATGAATTATCATAACAAAACTCCCGCAAAAACGGGAGTTTTGTTTGTCGTATGAAAAAGAACTCTATGATGCGGCATTTTCTTTATGGGGAAGGTAGTAGTTGTTATACCAGAACATCCAGACCGCCGCCAGAATGATAATTGTATATCCCAGAAAACTCCATCCATCGGGTATTTCATGAAAGAACAGAAATCCCAGTGCCGTAGCAAAAATGATCTGTGAGTAATCATACACAGAAATTTCTTTCGCCGGTGCATGGCAGTAAGCGGCAGTGATCGTAAATTGTCCGCCGGCAGCAGCAGTACCCGCACCAATGAGCGTCAGCAGCTGCACCCACGTCATGGGATGGAAATCCAGAATCAGAAACGGTAGTGTCACAAGGCATGAAAAGCCGGAAAAGAATGCAACAATAAATGTTTTGGGCACGCCCTTCTGTCCGAGGATGCGAACCATGCAGTATGCCGCACCTGCACAGATGCCGCCGAGAAATCCTGCCGCTGATCCCTTGAAATCAGTGAAGTCCAACGTCGGCTTGATGATGAACAGACTGCCGATGAATGCCGTCAATACCGCCGCTCCCTGCATCGGACGAAGCCTTTCTTTCAGTAGGATCCATGAGAATAAGATTGTAAAGAAAGGAGACATCTTGTTGAGCATGGAGGCATCCGACAGCACCAGATGGTCGATCGCATAAAAATTGCAGAGGATTCCGACTGTGCCGAAGATCGAACGCAGCAGCAGGTACCCCATGCTTTCTTTCTCAAAACGAAAGCTGTCTTTTTCCTTGAATAGAATTACTGCTGCAATCAGGAATGCAATGAAATTCCGGAAGAAGCTCTTTTGAATGGAGGGAAGATCTCCCGAAAGCTTGACAAACAGATTCATAAGTGCAAAGAAAAAAGCGGATAGAATTATCAGTAAAATGCCCTTAT
>JAZOBK010000016.1:0-2235 GCA_045595985.1 Oscillospiraceae bacterium | reverse complement strand
CTCCATGGTGTAGTTTCTGACTGCAAGACGGAAGGATTCTTTATTCTCGTCACAGTAGAAAAGGTCGTGCCGCAGGGCATAGAAATACATGATCTGTGATACGCTCACAAGGGAGGAGCGATTGTTGTCAAGCTCAAGTCTGATGTGATTGCGTTCGCACTCAAGCATTTTGCAGAAAGCGAGAACAGCTTCTTCCATTTCGTCCTCCACATGATCCTTGCGGATGAAGCGGAACGGAGCATATTGAATGGATTCATAGACAAAATGATTGTGTGATGAAACGAAGATCAGCGTCGTTTTGAAACGCAGAAGCCGTAGATCGGCAGCAAGCTGGATTCCTGAAAGATTCGGCATATCAATATCCAGAAATATCAGATCGTACGGTTGCTTCAGATACATTTCACGAAACTGCAGACTGTCGGAAAACGTGTGTAATATAAATGGAATGCCCTGCTGTGCAAGCACAGTTTCCACGATTTTCTGATACCGTTCATTAAATACGGTTTCGTCATCCACAATTGCAACATGAAGCATAATGTTCCTCCTTGTGTTTTTCGGATTCCATCACTTCCTGTAAGCTGTGGAAGGTGAGGGATAGAAATATAGATTGTAATGCATCGTTCCGTTACTGCGTTTTTAAGTCAATGCAAACAATTTCAGGGAGATTGAACAGCCGCACCGGAACAATGCTGTTGCCGAGTCCACGGCTGATGATCATGGAGGTGCTGCCGCTTTGGTGCATTCCCTCAGTATATTTGGGGAACAACCCTTGACCGGGAGCTGCCAGCCCGCCGACGAATGGAAACCGGAATTGTCCTCCGTGTGCGTGTCCAGACAGAATCAGATCCACCTGACATTCGCTGTAGTAGGTGTCGAGGTATTGCGGCTCGTGTGCAAGCAGGAGCTGGAACTGCATGGGATCCGCCGCATCCGTCAGTTTGCGGAGTGCATCACTTTGAAGACTTCCGTCTTTCAGACCGAGCAGAGTGATGCATTCACCCTCGGCTTCAAGAAGCAGGCTTTCATCCTCCAGTATCACTGCACCAGCGAGTTCCAGTCCGTTCATCAGTTCGTCGAAAACTTCGGGTTTCAGCCGTTCTTCATGATTCCCAGTCACATAATATACGGGTGCGATCGAACACGCCTGTTCCACAAAGGAAATGGCAATATCAGTATTCGTGCGTCTTGAATCCACCAGATCACCCGTAAGTGCGATCATATCGGGGGAGAGCTGTTCGATCTTCTCAATGAGCCGCTTATGATCCGTTCCGAAGCTTGTATTATGCAGATCGGAGATCTGTACAATGCGAAATCCCTCAAAAGTACTCGGGATCTTTTCATTTTGGAAGGAATACTCCGTTACAGTCAGCGTTGTATTCTGTATATGGCAGAACAGCAGCAGTGCGGACAATATACAGCAAGCGATAAGGAAACGCTTGATTTTTCGTTTTACAGTTGATTTATCCTGAGTGTGAATCTTTTCTTTCATTGTAACTCCTTTTCAGAAACGATGCATCACCTTTGCAAAAATATAACCTCCTGTGCACAGGAGGTTATATTTTCATCATTTGTAGAGCATAATGTGATATCGGTTTACCCGAATATAGTAATATTTTACCATGATTTTGGCATTTTGTCAATTCGACATACTATACGAATTCTTACAAAAATATTTGTATAAAAACACATGGAAAAGTCGAAATCTGTCGAAACATCGCATTATTTATAAAGAAACATAAACGCTCATGGGGAATAGTCGTCCGCATTCTTCCCATACTTTGAAAAAAGCAATATGGGGGAATCTGTATGCAAAGAAGAATGACATTGGTGGCGGCAATACTTGTGATGGGCTATACGCTGCTTGTGGCGGTCATTGCCGTTCATATGAAGAACGGCGGATACGCACAGACGGCACTGCAGCAGCGGAATGATACCGTGATTGCCGCCAAAGCGGAAGGATATATTTACGACAGAAATTTTCGTCCCCTTGTCAATTGCGAAACCGCTTATTATGCCGTTGTGCAGCCCACGCAGGAGGCGATTGCAAAATTACTGCCGCATATGGAGGATGTGAATGCAGTCATAGAAGGGATCCGCAGCGAACAGCCGTTTTCCTGTCGTGTGGATGCACAGGTGCCGGAGTGTGAAGACATCATCGTGCTGCAGGTACCGCAGCGTCGTCCCGAACAGCAGCTTGCACAGCACGTGATCGGCTATACGTCCGACGGCGTGGGG
>JAZOBK010000015.1:0-2863 GCA_045595985.1 Oscillospiraceae bacterium | reverse complement strand
GAAGACAGTATTTCGGCGAAACGGATGAAACTGTCAACAAGAGAACTGTTGCTGCTCTGGAAGCAGGCCTCAAGCCCATCGTTTGCGTTGGCGAACTGAAGTGGGAGCGTGAGTGCAATATCACTGAGGAAGTGATCGCTCGCCAGATCAAGCTGGATCTGTGGTCCCTGACTGCTGAGCAGGTAAAGAACACTGTAATCGCTTACGAGCCGGTATGGGCAATCGGTACAGGTCTGACAGCAACTCCGGATCAGGCTGAAGAAGTATGTGCATTCATCCGTGCACAGCTTGCAAAGCTCTATGATGCAGATACTGCTGAGGCTGTTACCATCCAGTACGGCGGTTCTATGAATGCTGCAAACGCTGCTGAACTGCTGGCTAAGCCCAACATCGACGGCGGTCTGATCGGCGGTGCTTCCCTGAAGGCTGCTGATTTCAACACCATTGTACAGGCTGCAATCAACGGCTAAATAACATTCCGTGGGGGATGTCAAATACGGCATCCCCTGTAACTGATTAGGGTAGACATCATGGATAAACAACCAAACAATTATAGTTATCTCTGCAACGATGGTGAGCCTCCGGTAAATGCGTCCTCCCAAAAATCTGCGAAGAGTAAATTTAGCTGGAAAGCAGCAAATCTATTGATTGGCTTTCTGTTGTTTTTCAATCCTGTTGCATTCTTGTTGCAGATTACAGTATTCGGTATTTCCATACAATTGGTCGGCGTGTTGATCGCAGTCAATCTCGTTCTATTCATTTGTTATAGATTTTTCAAATCAAATCCTAAAGGAAAATTGCTTGTTTCCTGTTTGCGTACGCTCGCCATACTGTGTACGATTATTTTTTTGGCAGTACCTTCCATTAATATGTTTTTCAACGAAGTGAAATGGATGTACCCAGTAAAAAAATATGTCTATGCCAATGGTGTAAGCAGTCGTGAACGTTGTGAACAAATCTTACCGAAATTACTTCCTTCTGACTGCGAGGACTATGTAATGATCACACAAGGTAGTATGGTCGCACAGGATTACCATCCATCTTTGTATCTGATGTTCCACACG
Organism: Oscillospiraceae bacterium; assembly: GCA_045595985.1. Taxonomy (GTDB): domain Bacteria; phylum Bacillota; class Clostridia; order Oscillospirales; family Ruminococcaceae; genus UBA3855. The sequence goes on along the minus strand of JAZOBK010000015.1, from coordinate 1,799 downwards.
GATGAAGAAACCATGCGAAAGTATGAATTGCATATGGAATCTCTGGCAGAAACGAAACGGCACGAAAGCACACCACCTGATCCGTATGATCCGGAATATATCTATTACACCGATCCGGATCCGTTTTATGACTCTGTTCGCTGTCCCAAAGAATTTCCTATGCACGTTTACAGCAGGGTACGAAGGGCTGGATTCACGGACAGTCTGGATTATGCGGTAATCTATGAAATACCGGACTACTACAACAAGGGCTGTATGCTCAATTATGAAACAGGACTTGTGGTATTCTGGATATAATTGGCTATCATTATTTTTATCAAATAAAATCAATTATGAAAGGGTTAGAAACTATGAGCAAAAAACCAGTCGCACTGATTATCATGGACGGTTTCGGCTATAATGCAAGCGATTACGGCAATGCCATTGTCGCTGCAAAAACACCGAACCTCGATAAGTATATGCAGGGTCCGAACACCATCATCGGTGCAAGCGGTCTTGACGTTGGTCTGCCGGATGGTCAGATGGGCAACTCCGAGGTTGGTCACACCAACATCGGTGCAGGCAGAATCGTATACCAGATGCTGGTAAAGATCTCCAAGTCCATCAAGGACGGCGATTTCTTCGAGAACAAGGCACTTGTGGACGCTATGGAAAACTGCAAGGCAAAGGGATCTGCACTGCATCTGATGGGTCTGCTCTCCCCCGGCGGCGTACACAGCCACATGGAGCACCTCTACGGCCTTTGTGAAATGGCAAAGAAGAATCGTATTGACAAGGTCTATGTTCACGCATTCCTCGATGGCAGAGACGTTCCCCCGTCCTCTGCTGCGGATTTCATGAGAGAGGCAGTTGCCAAGATGGATGAGATCGGCGTGGGCAAGGTTGCTACCGTAATGGGCAGATTCTACGCAATGGACAGAGACAATGCATGGGATCGTGTGGAAAAGGCTTATGCTGCGATGGTTTACGGCATTGGCGTGAATGCACAATGTCCTGTACAGGCAATTGAGGATTCCTACGCAAACGAGGTAACGGACGAGTTCATGCTCCCGACAGTGGTTGAGGGCGGTGCAAAGATTGCAGCTGATGACAGCGTAGTATTCTTTAACTTCCGTCCTGACCGTGCAAGACAGATCACCAGAGCTTTTGTGGACGAAAGCTTCACAGGCTTTGAGAGAAAGAACGGTTTCTTCCCGCTGCACTTTGTCTGCATGGCACAGTATGACGCAACCATGCCGAATGTTTCTGTTGCATTCCCGCCCGAGGCACTGACCATGACATTGGGCGAATATCTCAGCAAGTGCGGCAAGACACAGCTGAGAATTGCAGAAACACAGAAGTATGCACACGTTACCTTCTTCTTCAACGGCGGCGAAGAAAAGCAGTTCGAAGGCGAGGACAGAATCCTCATCAAGTCCCCCGATGTGGAAACCTTCGATATGAAGCCCGAAATGAGTGCATATGAAGTTACTGACGCTGTTGTGGAAGCCATCGAATCCGACAAGTACGATGTTATCATCCTCAACTATGCAAACTGCGACATGGTAGGTCACACAGGCATTTTTGATGCGGCTGTAGCTGCGGTGGAAGCTGTGGATACCTGCGTCGGCAGAATGGTGGACGCCATCCTCGCAAAGGGCGGTGCGGCACTCATTACTGCTGACCACGGCAATGCGGACAAGATGTATGAACCCGACGGCAGTGCATTCACCGCACATACCACTAACCCCGTTCCGTTCATCGTTGTCGGTGCAGGCGACTGCAAGCTCCGTGAGGGAGGCGTGCTGGCTGACCTCTCC
>JAZOBK010000014.1:0-4256 GCA_045595985.1 Oscillospiraceae bacterium | reverse complement strand
TGGCTCACAGAACGACATGGCTACGATCCGACTTGGAAGAACGCTGAAAACTACTTTTTTGACAAGCAGCTCCTGTTTGTTAAAGTACATATTTGCGTAAATCCATGCTGTAAGCACCCTTGTAGCGTCTTGCGACCTTTTTCCATCCGGCAAGATGATGACGCAAGGGGGTGCGGTGGTTGATCTTGCGGCATTTGCCGAACCAATAGCGAACCTTTTCCTTATCACGTTCAACGCCCTTGCCGTACTTGTAGCAGTACCAGAGCATAACGCAGGCAATGTCATCTCCACCCTCGGCAGCACGCTCATAATAGCGGATTGCCTGTGCATAGTCCTGATCCATCTGAACGCCGAAGAAACAGAAATCGGCGAATGTGCGGTAGGAATGTATGTTGCCCTTCTGTGTGGCTTTGATCAGCCATGCAAATGCGGTTTCGTATCCTGCCAGCATCGTTTCGTAGGAATTATAGGTGATCTTGGAGAGATAATGGTACACGATGGACATCATGGCGATTGTAAATCCACGTTCTGCCGCACGTTCATACCAGAGCAGAGCCGTTTCGTCATCATGGTATTCTTTGGCATACAGACAGCCGATTTTCCACGCTGCCACCACGTTATCCTGCAGATAGGCCTGACTGAGCCATTTGAGCTGTTCCTCCTTGCTGCCCCATGATCTTCCGAGATGGTCTGCAAGGGCAACCTGTGCCTCGGCGTTTCCTTTCTCCGCAAGTTTGCGAATCTCATCGGGGGAAAGGGAGGAAATCGGAACATCCGCCGTATTCTTTGTTGTATCGGGATTCGTCATCAGCAACCTCCATGGATATTATTCAGAAAATATTTTACGTTTGAGCATCGCAAGATCAAATGCGTTCACCGCACCGTCGTCATCATAGTCGGCTGCACGGAATGTGTCAATGTTGAATACTTCCAGCTGCAGCAGGTATTGCTGCAAAAGAATGACGTCGAGAACGTCGATCTCGGAATCATAGTTGATGTCACCGGGCGTGAGGGATGGTTCACAGTCGCCGGAGTCCGAAGTATACACATTTGCATACATCGTATCCGCCCAGAGCTGCCGCATTGCCGCATATCCCTCACTGCTTGGATGCACGCCGTCGCCGCTTAAATATTCGGGGTGTTCACGGAGAAATGCATCAAAATCGGGCCCCTTCACGACTTCCGGATATTCCTCATAAATCCGATGGATCATGGCATTATAGTCATCCAGATAATTGTTCACGCCGCTTTCTGTTGCATAGGGGATGGTGGGGAGTATGGGCGTTTTGTCAAGCTTAAGAATCGCTTCGATCATGTAGATCGTATTCTCGTAATATTTCTCCGCACCCGTCTGGTTGCCCCATGCATCGTTTGTGCCATAGGCAATGCTGACATACTCGCCGGGGAACGTGGACAGCCAGCGGTCAATGTTGTTTTTGCCGTCCGTACTTATAATACCGCCGATACCGCCGTTTTCCTGTACGGGGAAATAGCGGCTGTCGATGGTGTTGACCAGTTCTGCAAAGCTTGTACCATAACAGTTCATCATGCCGCACGCTGTAATGGAATCGCCGAAGAAGATCCAGCTGTCGGCAATACCATTGGAAATATTATGGATGTCAAGCTGAATGCTGATACTGCCGCCCGATTTGCCGTCGGATTGTGCGATGTTCATCCGGATCCAGTTATAACCTTCCATATCTATGACGTGCTGTCTGGAATGCAGCGTGTTTCCTTCCACGGATTCTGCGACCACCCATCCGTCCTCCGGATAAGTGCCGCCTTCGGCAGCATTCACTTCAATCGTGTAGGTGCTGGGAACACCGTTGGTCGAACCGCCGTTTAAAATGGAAGGATCATACTGTCCCGTTGCATTGTGCCATGCGGCAATGACGCTCCGACGTTCGGTTTCCGGGACATCGGACAGGTCATAGGCAAGATAATCGGGAGAATTGCCGGACCAGAATGAAAAATAATGCTCGTCATTTGCGGCATTTCCCTGACCGCTGCTGCAATACACCGGACAGCTGCGGCTGATCACGGGATTCGGGGCAATGTCAGCGGAAACGCTGCAGGTGGGCATTGATGAAACAAGCATTGCTGCAGAAAGCAGGGCTGCTGTTGGAAGTTTAAGAGCATTGTGCATGAGAATCACGCCTTCCGATTGATTAATACCTTAATTATATCATTTTTGTAATTTAAAAGCAATAGATTTCCAAAAAAATAACTGACAGTACATTTTGTGTTAAAAAATGGGATTCTATATTTGCAATTATCGTACATTTCTTCAAAATCCATGGAAACCGCTTGACAAATTCCACATAATCCGATATAATAAATAATGTACAATATCCATCAAAAACGTTGACGGGGAGGAGTACGGTGCACTGGCAGCATAGAGAGGATCCGGCAGGTGTAAGGATCCGTGCGGAGCATCCGAAGGTAGCCCCCGAGTTCCGGTTCGAACGAGTACAGCTTTAGTAGTTTCCGGCGGGTTCTCCCGTTACAGAGAATGCAATCGGAGAGATTCTCCTGTTGTGTGAGTGCGGATGCGTTGCATCCGAATTCAGGTGGTAACACGGACTGAAAATGTTCGCCCTGAGCTTTGGCTCGGGGCGTTTTTTGCATCCGAAAATTTTTGAAAAGGAGTCTGAAAGATGGCAAAGGAACTGGCAAAAAACTATTGTCCCGAAGAATTTGAGGACAGGATCTACGGCGAATGGGTGAAGCGTGGCTGTTTCCATGCGGAAATCGACGAGAACAAAACACCCTATACAATTGTAATTCCCCCTCCAAACATCACAGGTCAGCTGCATATGGGCCATGCACTGGATGAAACCCTGCAGGACATTCTCATTCGTTGGAAGAGAATGCGTGGCTACTGCACACTCTGGCTGCCCGGCACTGACCATGCGGCAATTGCGACCGAAGCAAAGATTGTGGAAGCAATGCGTAAGGAGGGCGTGACAAAGGAGGATCTGGGCAGGGACGGCTTCATGGAGCGTGCATGGGAATGGAAGCGTCAGTACGGCGGCAGAATCGTGGAACAGCTCAAGAAGCTGGGCTCCTCCTGCGACTGGGACAGAGAGCGTTTCACCATGGATGAGGGCTGCTCGAAGGCAGTCAAGGAAGTATTCGTCAAGTACTATGAAAAGGGACTGATCTACCGTGGTGAGCGTATCATCAACTGGTGTCCGAAATGTCTGACATCCCTCTCCGATGCGGAGGTAGAGTATGAGGATCAGGCAGGTCACTTCTGGCATATCCGCTATCAGGTGAAGGATTCCGATCAGTATCTGGAGCTGGCAACCACCCGTCCGGAAACACTACTGGGCGATACGGCGGTTGCAGTCAACCCGAATGACGAGCGTTACAAGGATCTGGTCGGCAAGATGCTCATTCTGCCGCTGGTTCACCGTGAGATTCCTGTTGTTGCGGATGAGTATGTAGAAATGGAATTCGGTACGGGCGTTGTAAAGATCACACCGGCACACGACCCGAACGACTTTGAAGTAGGTCTGCGTCATAATCTGCCGATCATCAACGTTATGACCGATGATGCAAAGATCACGGAGGATTATCCGAAGTATGCGGGCATGGAAAGATTTGAGGCAAGAAAGGCAATTGTTGCAGATCTGGAAGCTGAGGGTGCACTCGTAAAGATCGAGGAATACAGCCACAATGTCGGCACCTGCTATCGCTGCGGCACAACGGTTGAGCCGAAGGTTTCCACACAGTGGTTCGTGAAGATGAAGCCTCTGGCAGGCCCTGCAATTGATGCTGTCAAAAATGGGGATACCAAGTTCGTTCCCGAGCGTTTTGATAAGATCTATTTCCACTGGCTGGAAAATATCCGTGACTGGTGTATTTCCCGTCAGATCTGGTGGGGACACCAGATTCCTGCATTCTACTGCGACGAATGCGGCGAAATGGTCGTTACCAAGGAGGATTCCGCTTGCTGTCCGAAGTGCGGAAAGCCCATGCGTCAGGATCCCGATACACTGGATACATGGTTCAGCTCCGCACTGTGGCCGTTCTCCACGCTCGGCTGGCCGGATCAGACCGACGATCTGAAGTATTTCTACCCGACAAATCCCCTCGTTACGGGCTATGATATTATTTTCTTCTGGGTAGTCCGCATGATGTTCAGCGGCATGGAGAATATGGGTAAAGCTCCGTTCGATACCGTGCTCATTCACGGTCTGGTGCGTGACGCACAGGGCAGAAAGATGTCCAAGTCCCTCGGCAACGGCATT
>JAZOBK010000013.1:0-10318 GCA_045595985.1 Oscillospiraceae bacterium | reverse complement strand
TGGTGCGTGACGCACAGGGCAGAAAGATGTCCAAGTCCCTCGGCAACGGCATTGATCCGCTTGAGGTGATCTCCCAGTACGGTGCGGACGCACTGCGATTCATGCTGGCAACCGGAAATTCCCCCGGAAATGATATGCGTTATATCGACGATAAGGTAAAGGCGGCAAGAAACTTCGCAAATAAGCTCTGGAACGCATCCAGATTCATCATGATGAACCTGCCCGAGGATTTCGAATTCAAGGGACTTCCGGAGAAGCTTACCATTGAGGATAAGTGGCTTGTGGGCAAGTTCAACCGTCTTGCGAAGGAAGTCAACGACAACCTCGACAAGTTCGAGCTGGGCGTTGCCTGCACAAAGATCTACGACTTTATCTGGGATGTGTTTTGCGACTGGTATATTGAGCTGACAAAGCCGAGAATTCAGGCAGGCTGCGAGGACATGGCGTCCGCACAGGCAGTTCTCGTATGGACAATGCAGGGTATGCTCAAGCTTCTGCATCCGTTCATGCCGTTCATTACGGAGGAGATCTGGCAGGTGCTTGTGGGCGATGACAGCATGATCATGCTGGAGAGCTATCCGACATTTGACGAGAGCATTGATTTCACTGCGGAGGAAAATGCTTTCGAGAAGATCATTTCTGCGATCAAGGCAGTCAGAAACACCCGCACAGAGCTGAATGTACCGCCGTCCGTCAAGGCAAAGCTGTATATTGAAACCGCTGACACTGAGTTGTTTGCCGGAGCATCCGTATTCTTTGAAAAGCTTGCGTCCGCATCCGAAGTGGAAACAGGCGACAAGTTTGAGATGGAAAACTGTGCAGGTGCGGTGACTGATGCTGCCAGAATTTTCATTCCGATGGAGCAGCTTGTTGACAAGGAGAAGGAGCTGGCACGTCTTGAAAAGGAAAAGGCGAAGGTGCAGAAGGACATCGACTTCCTCAACGGAAAGCTGAATAATCAGGGATTTCTTGCAAAGGCACCCGAGCAGCTCATTGCCGCAGAGCAGGCAAAGCTTGCCAAGGCACAGGAGAAGATGGATAAGATCCTTGCTTCCATGGAGGCTTACAAGTAATCGGTGTTCTACGGAACAGTTAATGGTATTTATGGAGTGGTTTTTATGAGTATGAAAACAAGCAGCATACGCAGACTTGTATTTTCCGCATTATTTGCGGCACTTGCGTGCGTATGCACCATGGTGATTCAGATTCCCGTTCCCGCAACCGGAGGCTATATCAATTTTGGCGACAGCATCGTTCTGCTCTGTGCATGGTATATCGGCGGCGTGTACGGTGTTGCCGCAGCCGGTATCGGTACCATGATGGCGGATATTTTCAGCGGTTATGCGATCTACGCACCTGCTACTTTCGTCATTAAGGCGTGCATGGCTCTGGCAGCATGGGCGATCTTCCGAAAATTGCAGGGGCATAAAGGGCAGTATCTCGGTGCACTGGCAGCCGCACTGATCATGATGACGGGCTATTTCCTCTACGAATCCGTGATCCTCGGTCTGGGAATGGGGGCTGCTGCTGCAATCCCCGCCAATGTGATACAGGGATTTACGGGTTGTGTGATCGGTGTGGTGCTTTCCGGACTCATGGAAAAAAACACATTCCTGCGTGATATGCTTCACGCTGCAAAATTATGATGCATTACAGACAGGCAAGGGATTTCGTTGACGGCTTCAGCCGCAGCGGAACACCCATAAAGGATTTAAGCCGTGCAAAAAAGCTGATGACAGCGGTGGGGAATCCGCAGGATTCCCTGCACTTCATCCACATTGCCGGCACGAACGGAAAAGGTTCGACTGCAGAATACTGCACAAATATTCTCAAGAAAAGTGGTTATCGTACCGGTACGCTGACTTCTCCCTATATCCGTCACTACCGTGACAGGATCCGACTGAACGGCGAGGATATTCCGAAGGATGCATTCACGGAAATCTGTAATGCGGTTGCCGATGCGGTGGGGGATGAGGGATATTCCCAGTTTGAGATCACCATGGCAATTGCGATGCTCTATTTCCGCCGTGAGCGTGCGGATGTGGTCGTACTGGAGACGGGAATCGGAGGAATGGTCGATTCTACCAACATCATCGCACCGCCCCTTGTGAGCATTATCACTTCCGTTTCCATGGATCATATGCAGATCCTCGGCAGCACCCTTGCACAGATCGCCGCACAGAAAGCAGGCATCATCAAAACGGGCAGCGAAGCGGTATTTTCCGCTGATTCCAAGCCCGAAGCCTTGGAGGTTCTGAAACGAACGGCGGAGGAAAAGCAGTGTCCCTACCGAATCCCCGATGTGAGTCGCTGTGAGGTCGAAACCTGTTCGATCACGGGCAGCCGATTTGCCTATCACGGCAAGCCCTATACGCTGAAAATGGGCGGCAGACACCAGATCCAGAATGCTATGACCGTACTGGAAACCGTGGAGGTACTGCGGAATCGGGGGTATGCGATTTCGGAAACCGCCGTACAGTCCGCACTTTCGGAAACACAGGTTCCCGCACGCATTCAGATTTTGCGGGAAGATCCGCTTGTCATCCTTGACGGCGGTCATAATGCCGACGGCGTCGGAGCACTGGTGCGTGCACTGGACGAAAGCGGCGTGGAAAACTGGATTGGCATCTGCGGCATGACGGGTACGAAGGATCAGGATGCGGCGGCATTCCAGCTGGCACTGGTTCTGCGTAAGGTGCTTTGCGTGGATGGATTCACGGAGGGGGCACTTCCCAAGGAGGAGCTTGCGGCAGCCTTTGTCAGACAGCACGCCATGGCATCTGCTATGGAGCTTGCCGACGCTCTGCCCTATGCGATCAGATGGGCAAAAGGCTCCCATGGTGCAGTGGTGATCTGCGGTTCGCTGTATCTGGCAAATTATTATCTTTCATTGGATTCCGATCATACTTCATAATGGAGGAAACAAATGGAAATACTGATTGCGGCAATCGTCATCATTGTGCTGCTGCTGATTCTGGGTGTAAGCATGGGACTGATCGTGCAGGGAATCCTCTGTATTCTGGAGATCCTGCTGCTGCTCATGACATTATTCTTTGTTGTGAGCGTCATATTACTGATGATCACCAAAAAGCGGCAGGCGGAATTTCTTAGAATTGACAAAAGCGGAAAAATGGGCAATGCCGTTTATCGGATTGATGGCAGAGAATATCGCAACACCTACCCTGCGGAGGGGATCCTGCAGAATCTGATCTACCGCAGGCGGGAATGCAGCGTGCGATTCCGGCAATTTGGAAATCTGTATGTTCTGTTTGACCGCTACAGCATTGTTTGTGCGGCACTGGGACTTCCGCTTTCGGCGGCGGGTGCGGTGCTGCTGGGTGTATTTCTGATGCAGTTGCTGTGATTTTGTTAGCTTCCCGAAAAACCTGTGTTAAATCTTCGTAGATGCACTGGTATTACTGTAAAAAACATTGCCAGTGGCAGAATGAACAGTGGGCGGCGGTGGTTGGGTATAACAGGGCGGTTACCGGAAAAGTGAATGCGTTAAATCGTAGGAAAACGCTTGACAAATTCGGTGGAAGTGGTGTAATAAACGCAAGAGGTATAAGAAAAGGTATTTTGAAGTAGAGATCGTGCTGCTATGCACCCTCTGGGTCAAAAGAAATGTGGGAAGGGGCACACCCACCAAAATAACATCTTAACCGCTTCGAGCAATCGGGGCGGTTTTCTTATACCCCATATCTGCACGTTGAGAAATCGACGTGCTTTTATTATACCCCAATTTAAGAAACGGAGGAACACACATGAGAATACCGCTCCGCATCCCGATGCAGTTTTTTGCAGAGGGCGGACCGGAGGCACCGCAAGACCCCAAAGGAAATATTATGCATATGTCACAAAACCAGAATTACCTGCATACGATGTAATACGCATGGGCGACCGTGCGAAAACCCAGAAAGGAGCGTCTTTCACAAGAAAGACGATGATGATATGGAGCTTCATGCTTTTGAACGCATGGCACAGTCGATGGATGCCGTAATGTTTCCGACGCAGATGGAAGATTGCGGCAACGGACTGCTGCCCCAGCCCATGACAGTATTTCCGGAGGATACGCCTCCTGGAATGGCATATGTGCCGTATCAGATGTGGGACGATGTTTACGAAGCGGATATGGGTATGTGCCGTGGAACGATGTTTCCGGTACTTGACAAGCCCTTTTCCGGAATGGAAGGAGGGTGCGGTAAATGAAAACCCGCAATCAGCTGATGCAGGTCATTCGCAAATATGACTTTGTCCTGTATGATCTTGCACTGTATCTGGATACGCACACGCAGTGCCGTGAGGCAATGCAGCTGTTCCGCAAATACCGCTCGCTCCGACAGGATGCAGTGGATGAATATGTCCGCCGTTTCGGACCGATTACTCACATTCAGACGGATAATGAAAATGAGTGGGATTGGGTGAAAGGCCCGTACCCATGGGAAAAGGAGGCGAACTGATTTATGTGGTCGTATGAAAAGAAACTTCAGTATCCGGTCAACATCAAGAATCCAAACCCGAAGATGGCACAGGTGATATTGAGCCAACTTGGCGGTCCGGACGGGGAGTTGGCAGCTGCACTTCGCTATCTGAACCAGCGGTATTCTATGCCGTCCAATGAGGCAAAGGGACTTCTGACCGACATCGGTACAGAAGAACTTGCCCATGTAGAGATGATTTCTGCCATTGTGTATCAGCTGACACGCAATCTCTCCATGGAGGAGATCAAGAAAAGCGGATTTGACAAGTATTTTGTTGACCACACAACCGCACTCTATCCCGCATCTGCAGTGGGAGTTCCGTTCACAGCTGCATATTTCCAGTCCAAAGGAGATGCGTTTGCTGACCTTGTGGAGGATATGGCTGCAGAGCAGAAGGCAAGAGCGACCTATGAGAATATTCTCCGTCTTGCAGATGATCCGGATGTCATTGATCCCATCCGTTACCTGCGTGAACGTGAAATCGTGCATTTCCAGAGATTCGGCGAGATCATGCGTATGACGCAGGATCAGCTTGATTCCAAAAACTTCTACGCCTGCAATCCGAGTTTTGACAAAAACTGTAAGTGCCGTAAATCAAACCAGTCCGCTGTCCCGTGGAAGTGATTTTCTGAAAGCATTGCTTTAAACTTGTGCGATTATCCCCGATCGGACTTTTTTGGTTTGATCGGGGAATTCTTTGCATATTGCAAATTCTGCTTCGTTAGATGTTTTATGGTGTAAATGTACAAAATTTACCGCAAAATCATCAAAATATCCACCAAAATCGTCGGATTGTGGGTTGCAAAAAATGCTTTGTTCTGCTATTATGAAATAAATATTACTTTATTGCGGAGGAATTGTTATGAAAAGAATGTTACGCATTGCGGTTGCAGCGGTCGTTGGAATGACTGCTGTACTGTCGTGTACACCAACAATTTTTGCGGACAACCCAATTGTCCAGACTAATTATACCGCTGACCCGGCACCGATGGTATATGATGATACGATGTATATTTATACCAGCCACGATCTGGATGGTTCTACTTATTTTACAATGCCCGACTGGAAATGCTATTCCTCTACGGATATGCAGAACTGGACGGATCTGGGTACTGTTCTTAGCTATTCTGACTTTACATGGGCGGAAGAAAACACGGCATGGGCAGCACAATGCGTGGAGCGAAACGGTAAATTCTATATGTATGTAACGCTTGTACCGGCTGCTACCGGCGGCCGTGCGATCGGTGTTGCCGTTGCAGACAGTCCTGCGGGACCGTTCAAGGACGCACTTGGTAAGCCCCTGTGCGGTCCGAACTGGGATTACATCGACCCCACTGTTTTCATTGACGATGACGGGCAGGCATATCTGTATTTTGGTAATCCTACGTTGAACTATGTTAAGCTCAATGAGGATATGATCTCCTATTCCGGACAGGTGAATAAAATTGAGCAGACAACAGCAGGTTTCGGTTCAAGACCTGACGGCGACGAACGCCATCAGACGCTTTATGAGGAAGGCCCGTGGTTCTATAGGCGTGGCGATCTCTATTACATGGTTTATGCGGCATCCGGTATTCCGGAGAATATCTGTTACTCCACAAGCCCGAATCCGACAGGTCCGTGGACATTCCGTGGTGAAATTATGGCATCCGGCGGCGGAAGCTTTACCAATCACCCTGGTGTTGTGGATTTCAGAGGCAGATCCTATTTGGCATACCATAACGGTCAGCTGCCGGGCGGCGGCGGATTCACACGTTCTGTTGCAATTGAAGAATTCAGCTATAATGCAGATGGCACAATCCCGAAGATTTCGATGACCAAGGATGGTCCCGAACAGATCGAAGCAGTTGATCCGTATATCCGTAATGAAGCAGAGAAGATCTGCTGGGAATCCGGTGTGGAAACCGAAAAATGCAGCGAAGGCGGCATGAATGTTGCCAATATTGAAAACGGCGACTATATCATGGTAAGCGGCGTTGACTTTGGTGAAGGTGCAAATTCCTTTACGGCAAGCGTGGCATCCGCTGAAAGCGGCGGTAAGATCGAGATCCATCTTGACAGCGTGAGCGGTCCTGTGGTGGGTACCTGCGATGTTTCCGGAACCGGCGGCTGGCAGAACTGGCAGGAGGTTACCTGTGATGTTGTCGGTGCCACCGGCGAGCATGACCTGTACTTCAAGTATTCCGGCGGCAGCGGCTTCCTGTTCAATGTGGATTGGTGGCAGTTCAGCGGCTCCGGCGGCGGACCTTCCGAGGAAGGCTATTATTTCAACAGCACATTCGAAAAGAGCGATGACGGCTGGACTGGCAGAGGCGGTGCAAGCGTCGGTGCAACCAATGCGGAAGCATATGAGGGTGACCGTGCACTCTACGTCAGCGATCGTACCGCTTCCTGGAACGGTGCAATGAAGAAACTGAGCACTTCTTATTTCAAGAAGGGTGAGTCCTACAGCTTCAGTGCCGAAGTGATGCAGACAGAAGGCAGCACTGCGGAAACAATTATGATGAAGCTGGAGTATACTGACAGCAATGGCGACGCACAGTATGACACTATCGCAACAGCAACGGCAATCAAGGGCGAGTGGGTTCAGCTTGCCAATACGGAATATACCATTCCTGCGGATGCAACCAATATGTACGTTTATCTTGAAACAGAGAGCGGCACGACCAGTTTCTATGTGGATCAGGTGATCGGTGCTCTGCCTGGAACAGAAATTGAAGGTTCCGGTGCAGTCAATGTCATCAAGGCTGATATTGATATGAACGGCAAGGTGAATGCCTTTGACCTTGCGTGTGCAAAGAAGGGGCTTGTGAAGGATTTCGCAAGTACGGCAGCAGCACTTGCAGCGGATGTTGACGAGAACGGCGAATTCGAAGTGGTAGACGTTGTCCAGATCATGAAATTCGTAATGGGCAGAATCGACGCTTTTGAAGTGGCAGAAAAGCCCACCGAAGCTCCCACGGAGCCGCCGACCGAGCCTGAAAAGACAGCTATGAGCATGGCAGAATTCACTGCACAGTGCCAGTCGAAGATGGTGGAATTTGACCCGAACAATGTTCGTACAGAACAGGCGGGCGTGCAGTACGGCACAGTCAAGAGCGGCAGCTACTATTCCACTACCTGCAAGAGAAACAAGCCCTATAACATCCTGCTTCCTGCAAATTACAGCGAGAGCAAAAAATACCCTGTTATGTATGTTATGCACGGCTACTGGGAGAATCAGGATCGTATGATCATCAAGGGCAACGGCACGATGTACACAAGACAGATGATCGGCAATCTGATCGCATCCGGCGAGGCAGAGGACATGATCGTGGTATTCCCGTATATTTATTCAAGCGATACGCAGGATGCCTGCAACGCAATGGATGATTTCAACAATGCAGCATACGACAATTTCATCAACGATCTGATCAAGGATCTGATGCCCCATATCGAATCGACCTACAGCGTCAAGACGGGTAAGGAGAACACAGCGATCACAGGATTCTCCATGGGCGGCAGAGAGTCGCTGCTCATCGGAATGCAGCGATCCGACCTGTTCGGCTATATTGGTGCGATCTGTCCTGCTCCGGGCGTGACAGGTGCATTCAAGTGGGACAGCGGCAAGGAGCCGTATCTGCTGCTGATCACAGCAGGCAGCGATGACACAGTTGTATACAGCAATCCTGAGAACTACCACAACAACTTCACCAAGAACAATGTACCGCATCTCTGGCAGTATTGCAACGGCGGTTATCACGGTGATAACTCCATCCACGCACATCTGTACAATTTCTGCCGATTTGCATTCAAGGCAACCAAATAAGAACGTACTGATTGACGGATCAGTCATATTCAGAAGTAACAGCATCCCTGCCGATTTCTATTGGCAGGGATGCTGTTTTTTTACAAAAACAGGTTTCAGAATTCTTCCACCCTTTCGCTGCGGAGATATAAATCACAGCTGACAGAGTTTTACTCTCTGTCAGCTTTTTCTTGTTTACGGAGTTGCATGATAATATGCAACTATATCTTCTCTGCCTGTTTTTATGAAACGATTCCGCAACACAGCCGTAAAGGAGCGTTTCAGCCTCGTTATGAGGATTCCTCGTGAAAGGGGGAGAGAACATGAATATAACAGATCTGGTCAAACGGGATGCAGCATTTTTCGGTGCACTCGCAGGATTTCTCTGGGGTGAACCTGACGGATTGCTGCTTGCACTGCTCACTTTTATCACGCTGGATTATCTGACGGGTGTGATCGTTGGCATTGTCACCAGACAGCTTTCCAGTCATGCGGGATTCATAGGAATATCCAAAAAAGGGCTGATTCTGGTGATCGTAGCTGTGGGGCATATTGTGGATGTGTATGTTCTTGGCAGCGATGCATCGGTATTCCGTTCAGCGGTCATCGGCTTCTACCTTGCGAATGAGGGCTTGAGCATTCTGGAAAATGCAAGCAAACTGGGGATGCCGTTTCCGGCAAAACTCAAAGGAATTCTGAAGCAGCTGCATGAGAAAAGTCAAAGTGAAAATAAGGAGGACTAACTATGAAGAAGTTTTATGAAAGAATCATTGGACACGCAAGATTTCTGGGAAAGCAGACCACCTACTACGCCGAACTCACCGCCGACACAGCGGCAGACATTCCGGATCCTGCGGAACATCCCGAATGGGAGATCGGCAGTGAACTGGTCGTTCTGGAGAACGGCGGCAGTAAGTACAGATTGTCAAACAGCCGTGAATGGGTGCAGGTAAATTTCGATAATGCGTGGGAAGGAGGTGATGCAGTGCAGCTCACCCCCGAATTTGCGGAATCCGTGGACTGGCTTGCCGCAAACGGCGACACAAGCAAGCTGTATGTGTTGGCCGATGGGTATATCTATGCTTGGATGAATGATGCGTGGACGAACACAGGTCATGCATTCGTTCCTGCGGATTATGAGAATAGAATTATCGAATTGGAAGAATCCGAAGATAATTTGAGTCTGGAGACAAAACGATATTCATCAGATAACGTTATTCCTGTTAAAACGGAGTCATGGACTGCGTATGGAATTACTTTGACGCCTGACGGATATGGTCGATATATTTTGACAGGTGGTGTTCCAACATCATCCGGAAATGCATCAATATACAATTCCCAATCCAAAATGCCGGAAAATGTAATACCAGGGTTTGAGTACAGGATCGGAAGGATTATACCAACCGGATGTCAGTTGAGCATAAGATTCCATAACGGAACATCTTGGGGGGAATACACTAAGGCATCTTCTAATGATCCATATACAAGTATAATAGTTCCCACCGATGCTGTTGGTATGCACGTTGCCCTATATTTAATGGCAGGCAGCGGTAATTTTAACGGGGAAATAGTAGAAACTGAAATGATTTCAACGTCGTCTGCTAAGTATATTCAAGAAACCCTCGGAGATTTGCTGGAAGAAAAAAGCACAAAAGAAGATTTAAAAATAAATCGAGATGTTTTATCGCAACTGCAAAAATTCACAACGAGAAATGTAGAATTTTCGGAAAACGGGTATATGTCCGCAACGTCGTATAAAGTTGTGAGCACCTCGGTCGCTAATGCTAAAAATACCGGTTTGGTTTGGATTGAGCACGCTAATAAAATCGAATATAAACTGCATTTGTCTACCTCTGGAATTAAATTAAGATTTTATGATATAGACAAGAATGCGATCCCAGAACTCGACGTCATAAGTAGTGGAGAAGAGGTTTCGACCATCGACCTAACTCTCGAACAGTATAAAAATGCTTGTTACGTGCTTGCGTCCCATTACAGCTCGGCAGAGTGCTACTGTAAGATAGTTGGCGAAAAAGACATAACCGTTTCC
>JAZOBK010000012.1:0-7308 GCA_045595985.1 Oscillospiraceae bacterium | reverse complement strand
CCGGATTAAGACCAAGGAGCCAGCACCACCAGAGGCCGAGCCGACCCCCGAGCCTACACCTGACCCGACTCGCGAGCCTACACCTGAGCCGACCCCCGAGCCTACACCTGAGCCGACTCCCGAGCCTACACCTGAGCCGACTCCTGAGCCTACACCTGAGCCGACTCCCGAGCCTACACCTGAGCCGACTCCCGAGCCTACACCTGAGCCTACACCTGAGCCGACTCCCGAGCCTACACCTGAGCCGACTCCTGAAGCAGGTTCCGCTACATGGCAGGTTGGCACAGTAGAGGGTGCACCCGGTGAGGAAGTTAAGCTGAACGTAACAGTATCCAAGGACACCGGTCTGAACAGCTATCAGTTCCAGCTGGTTGCTGACGAAGGTCCGACAGCAATTGACGCAGCTGCAGGTGATGCATATGCAGGTCTTGGCTTCAAGTCGAACCTCAAGACTCTGAGCTTTGGCGGCACAAGCGTTGACGTTGCAAATGTAACGGCTGAGGATGGTTCGATTGTTCTGACAATCACATTCAAGATTCCTGAAGACGCAGCAAACGGCACAATTTACAACGTGAAGTTCGATGGCGACGTTGAGGCATATAATGCTGATATGGTAGCTCTGGACATCACAGAGGTTGACGGTTGGATCAAGGTTGTAACACCTGAGAATCCGGTTGTTGGCTGCGAGTACGAGATGACAGGTACATACCAGTTCTATCTCGCACACGATCCGAGAAACTTCAAGGCAGAAGATCTGGTTGACACACTGGTTCGCTATGACATCTATAAGGATGGCACTAAGAGCGAGGCAATCCCTGTAACTGATCTGAGCGTTGTACAGTTTAACGTAGAAGGCTGGACATCTCCGAAGGCTGTATACGAGGGTCAGATTCTTGACGAAAATGGTGAAGTTAAGGAAGGCTACTTCGCATACTACACAGGAAACATTCCTGCAACAATCGTTGACGAATTTGGCGTAGAGCATAAGTTCGAAGACGAAGTAACAGCTTACATTGCTGTTAAGGGCGACGCAAACCTGGACGGTGCAGCTAACTCTCTCGACGCTGCAGCAATCCTGGTATATGCAGCTGAAAGAGGTGCAGGCAACGAAGCTTACATCTACTCTGCAGAGGATGAAATGCTTGATATGTTTGCATACTTCCTGGCTGACGTAACTGGCGAGTCCGAGGACGGCGGTAAGACCGATTCTCTGGGCAATGAGAATTCTGCACTTGACGCTATCGACGCTGCAAATATCCTGTATTACGCAGCTGAGAGAGGTGCAGGTAACGATCCTGACTGGGCAGATACTCTGTCCGTAGATCCGCTGCCGAAGTACACTGCAGAAATTGCAGGCAGATAAGCAGCACGACGAAAGTCAAACACAATAATGAAAGAGCTCTCCTTCGGGAGGGCTCTTTTTATGTTGAATATAGATGCATTGACAAAGAAAATCCCTCGTTACCGAGGGATTTTCCTAATTATCACTTAAATCGACAGGCTCCGCTTCATTGAGCATGGCAGACTTCAGAACATTGTTGTAGAAAACCGAAGGATTGGAAAGAATCTTCTCACCGAGAAGCTTTGCCTGCTTCATATCCGGTGTAAACAGGGTAAGCTCCAGAAGCGTCACAGCCTGATCAATGATCCTGACACGCAGATGGCAGCCCTGTTTCAGCGGGATATAATCAATTTTGACATCATTCTCATTCCGACGGCGTTCCATGGCACGTTTTGCTGCAAGCACAATGTGGTCGCGGTAGGATTTAGCAGCAAAGGTTTTGAGCTTCTTTGCACAATCCACACCAATGTCAGTGAGTGTGTACAGATTCTCGCCTTTTTCATTTGTTGTGATCTTGACGAAACCATTGGTAAGCAGCGAATCCAGTGCATCCTGATAGGTGAAGTAGTTGATGATGCCCTCTGTAACAGCGATCTCATAGAGAAGCTCGGATTCCAGCGGTGCATTCACCCGATACAGCATATAGCAAAGCAGGACGTTGGCAACGGGGGAATCCGTTACGCTGCGGTCGGCGAGTTCAGAAATTTTCATAAGGTTCTCGTCACGCATTTGCTTTTTCATTATTCCACAAAATGGGGATAGTCCAACATATGGGACAGCAATGCGATATTTACTGCAGCTTCCACACAGGGGACAGCACGGGCAACAATACAGGGATCATGACGCCCGTGAATCACAAGTGTGTCGTTCGTCATGGAGCTCATATTCACCGTCTGCTGCGGCTGACCGATGGAAGCCGTGGGCTTGATCGCCACACGCATCGTGATCGGCATACCGGAGGAAATTCCTCCCAGAATACCGCCGTGGTTGTTGGACATGGTCTTCACATAGCCGTGATCGTCCACATAGAAGCTGTCGTTGTTCTGGCTGCCAACCATCTTGGCAACCTCAAAGCCGGCACCGAATTCCAGGCCCTTAACGGCAGGAATGCCGAAAATCAGCTGCGAAATGGTGTTCTCCAGACCGTCAAACATCGGCGAACCAATGCCTGCGGGAACATTCACTGCCACACATTCAATGATGCCGCCGAGCGATTCTCCGCCCTCTCTGGCAGCAAGAATATCCTCCTGCATCTTCTTTCCCTGTTCATTCTTGATGACCGGGAAACCCTTGTAGCGAACTGCGAGGATGTCCTCCTTGGTGACGCTGACATGATCAAATTCCGCATCCTTGATGCCATGAATTTCAGCAATATGTGCACCAACGTAAATTCCACGGCGTTCGAGGATCTGACCGCAGACCGCACCTGCAAAGCAGAGCGGAGCTGTCAGTCTGCCCGAAAAATGTCCGCCGCCTCTCACATCGTTAAAGCCCTTGTAGCGAAGTGCCCCTGTGTAATCCGCATGGCCGGGACGGGGAAGCTTCGACAGGTTGGAATAGTCCTTGGAACGGGTATCCGTATTCTGGATGAATGCACACAGCGGGGTACCGGTCGTGCGGTCGTTGAGCAGACCGGACATGATCTGATTCATATCCTTTTCCTTGCGAGGGGTGGTCGTACCGTCGCTTTTCGGGGCACGGCGTTCCATGAACTGCGTAAGTTTTTCAATGTCAATGAATTCTCCGGGCGGCAGATTGTCGATCGTCACACCGATCGCAGGCCCGTGTGATTCGCCGAAAATGGAAATGGAGATGCGGTTATTCCAGAATGATGCCATTGGCAATACCTCCTAAATTCTGATAGTCGTCAAAAAATGCAGGGTACGATTTCTCAACGCATTCCGCACCGAGAATCGTCACCGGCTCCGTGCATCGAGTTGCTGCAATGGCAGCACACATCGCAATGCGATGGTCGCCGAAGCTGTCCACCGTACCGCCGTGAAGTGTGGGCACCGGATGAATTTCCAGTCCGTCCTCATGGACAAGAACACGCCCGCCCAGATTGTTCAGCAGCTGTGAAACCGCCGTCAGTCTGTCACTTTCCTTGATACGCAGACGCTGTGCTCCCGTGATCACGGAAACCTCGTCGCCGAATGTGCCGAGCACGGCAAGAATCGGAACCAGATCGGGAATATCCGTTGCATCCACATGGAATGCTGCATTTTTTCCGTTATTTCTATTATAGCACATCTCGTCGATGATTTCAACAATTTTTCGGTCGCCCTGCACGGATTTTTCCGGAATATTGCGGAGCGTCACACTATTTCCAAGGAAATTAGCCACATAGAAAAAGGCAGCCTGTGAAAAATCACCCTCCATGTGTACATCCGCTGCCTGATATGTCTGATTCCCACGGATTTTGTAATTGCCGTCGGGAGTTTCCTCTACATCGACACCGAATTTCTTCATACAGTCGATCGTCATATCCGCATAGGGCTTGGACTGCAGGGGGGAGGTCATCACGATTTCGGAATCCCCATCCAGCAGCGGCAGGGCAAACAGCAGTCCCGTAATGAACTGGGAGGAAATATCGCCCTCCAGATGGAACACGCCGCTTTGGAGTTTGCCCTCCATGAGGAAGGGCATCGAGTTGTCGTAGCGGAATGTGACGCCTTTTTGGGACAGCTCACGGATGTAGGGAGTGATCGGCCGCTGGGGAAGTCTGCCCTGTCCACGGAATTCTGTGCGGATGCCGAGAGCCGCTGCCACAGGTATCAGAAACCGCAGCGTGGAGCCGCTTTCACAACAATCTGCGATTGCCGAATGCGATGGACTGACAATACCCGACATGACAATGCCGGAATCGGTCTTGCGGATATGTGCTCCGAACGCCTCCATGATATTCAGCGTTGCGTCAATATCCTTGGAATAATCAATTCCCGTGAGGTTGGAAACACCCTCTGCGAGTGCCGCACAGATGATCGCACGGTGCGTCATGCTCTTGGAGGAGGGGATGGAAACCGTACCGTTGAGCTTATTGGGTGTGATCTGCAGATTCATATTCATGCCCCCTATCAGACAAACAGGTCGTGAAATTCCTGTAGTGACGCACGCCTGATCTGTGCATTGCCCACAGTCTCACAGATCACATAACGGAGCGTGTCGCCTGCACGTTTCTTGTCGCCGCTGCAAAGCGGAATAAGCTCCTCCATAGGAGCATCCACAGCGGAGGGGAGCTTGTAGGCGTTCACACAGGCACAGAGAGCCTCGTACTGCTCCCGTGAGCCGTTGTATTTTGTCATCAGGCACATACCTGCTGCAACCGCACTGCCGTGGGTGTAGGTTTCGTAGTGATAATACGCTTCGATTGCGTGTCCGATCGTGTGCCCGAAATTCAGGATCATGCGTTCACCGTGGTCGAACGGATCATTTTCCACAACATCACGCTTGATGGCGATGCAGGTCGGAATGATTTCATCAAAATGCTCCTGCACCGTGTCGAGCGTTAGTCCACAGAGCTTGCCGAACAACTCGGCGTCACGGATCATGCCGTATTTGATCACCTCGCCCATGCCGTCAGCAAGGAACAGCTCGGGGAGCGTGGAAAGTGCATCGGGATCGCAGAGCACCACAATGGGCTGCTTGAATGCACCGACAAGGTTCTTGCCCTGCGGCAGATCAATGGCGGTCTTGCCTCCCACGGAGGAATCCACCTGTGCAAGCAGTGTGGTCGGAATTTGTACATACTGCATTCCACGCAGGAAGGTTGCCGCCGCAAATCCTGTAATATCGCCGACAACGCCACCGCCGAGTGCGATCAGGCAATCACTTCTGGTGATCTCGTTTTCGCAAAGGAATTCATAAATATGCAGCAGCGTCTGTGCATTCTTTGAGCCTTCTCCGTGTGGAAACACAAACTTCACAACGGAGAAACCGCTGTTTTCCAATGAAGCCGTTACCGTTGCGGAATACAAAGCATCCACATTGTCGTCCGTGATGATCGCACACTTGCCTGCTTTGGTCAGCGGTCTGATGTGCTCGCCGCAGTGTTTGAGAATCCCACGTTCTACGAGTACTTCGTAGGGATTCTGTGTATGTACGGAAATAATTTTCATAATACCCTCCGTTTCGCAGTGCATCTGCACTGCATTGCTATAGATACCTATATATAATCATATCGGATTTTTCACGTTTTGTCAATAGTTTTCAGCTATTTAAAGTGATAAAACATTGTTTTTTGACGATGTATGAAATATTTTGCAGGATGGAGTCATTTCCATGAAGTTTTCGGGGCATTCGGGCGAATCGCTTGACGAAATGGAGAAACTCTGCTATACTTGTAAATGGGTCCGGAACACCGGATACTATAATGCTCTACATAGCCGCCCCGACCGTTTCGAGGGCGGCAAATCTCTTTCAAGCAAAGTGCCGTGTTCATCGGACCGCTGTTGTCGGTTCGGTGGCATTTTCATAAAATGCATTGATTTTCCGCCGATGTTGTTAACCGTGCTCTTGACAACAAAGCAAGAATATGCTATGATAAAGCTGGAAAACAACAAAGAGCGGAGGAACAGTATGAAACGGCTGACAGCGTTTATCATGACAGCGGCCATTTGTATGTCACTGTGTGCCTGTGAAACCAAGATTCCGGACGATTCGGAAATTGTGGACAGCATGGGCGTGGAGCTGCCCGATGGCGGCAAGCAGTACAAGATCTCACATTATGAGTTTTCCGTCAGTGAGGGGATGACCTATACGGGCGGAGATGAATTTAATTGTTTGTTTGAGAAGAAGCTGGGATCCGATGATGACATTATGTTCATGGTTGAGGAATATCCTGAAACGCTGACTACCCCGAAGGTTTACGGCGAAATGCTGCTCCCGACCTATTTGAATTCGGGTGCTTATTCCGATATACAATGCCAAGCAACGACCTTTGGCGAACGTGACGGCTATCGCATTTTCGGCAAGGCGACGGAAGAAGGCAAAAACTATGATTTTGAGCTTCTGCTGATCAGCGACGGTGCAGGCTCCATGTTTTCGATGAGCTGTTATTATCCGGAGGATACCGCTAAGCATGAGGAGTACAGACAGGAGCGTGACCATGTGCTCAATTCTCTGAATTTCGTCGGCGAGATGCCTGCGGACGCAGGCAAGGCGGAACGTGAGTATTTCACACTGAATTACACAACGGACTGGTTTTTGGTGAGAAACGACATTGTTACACTCTGTTACAAGCAGGCGGATAGTGCCTGTAAGAGAGTCACATCGCTTTCTGTGGAAGCACTTCCCGATGCGAGTGGTTCACCGAAGGAGCTTGCGGAAGCATATCGCCAGGAAACGGAAGGCTCCTACAGATGGTATGAGGATATGGAAGTGTTCGAGGATGAGATCCTTGGCAGAAAGTGCTGGGCGGTAAGCTATGGCAACGCCAACGATTCCTGCGGTCACGCAACGCTGTGCTATCGTTATTTCTTTGAGGAGAACGGCATGGTCTACCGTGTGATTCTGGGTTTCTGTCCCGAGGAAGAAAAGGACACGTCTGACATGGTGAACAAGTTGAAGATGGATACATAAAAAGAATGGCGAAACCGCAGAGGTTTCGCCATTTTTGCTGTCATTTTCGCAGTACGTCCTTGAGGAACAGCCACATTTCCTCCGGCTTGCAATGTCCGTTGACCGTGAAGTAAAATTCTCCCACGGGAATGATGTAATCATAGGTGCGGCAACCGTCCGCACCCGGCAGACCATCTCTGAGCACCGATTCCTCAGTGATGGAATCAGCGGATACGGGGGAGGGCTGCATATCGTCAGAAACCAGAACATTGTTCACATTGAAGTTGATAAAACACTGATAGTCATTTGCATATGCATACTGGCAGAAAAGTGTGTGGATCAGTTCGGGTGAGTCTGTTTCTGTGTTCCGCTGTGCTGTAATGATGGTACGATCTTCATGCAGCAAAGTC
>JAZOBK010000011.1:0-2176 GCA_045595985.1 Oscillospiraceae bacterium | reverse complement strand
GACAAATACTGTAAAACGGCTATATATCGTCGTTTGTAACACGTCATGAAACAATGCGATTCAATATATGCAACACTCATAACCCGAAGGTCGTAGGTTCAAATCCTGCCGCCGCAACCACATCTAAACGCAACGATTGATACAAAATCGTTGCGTTTTTATTTTTGCCGAAAACGCCGTATCTTCGTTGTTTCTGCCCTGTTTGGCAGAGGGAGAATTTACCTCTATCGTTTCTTTGGAGAAAAATAAGAGAGCAAAGAAACAAAATGAAAGTGCAAAGAAACGGAGGGGGTGGGGGTTGCATTTTACCGTTTCGTTGGTCTTTCACCGTTTCTTTGCATAAGTGCCGTTTCTTTCCTCAATAGCCGTTTCTTTGGAGTTTTTCAGCGTTTCTTTGCATAAAAATAAGGGGTGCATTTCGCACCCCTAACTCATTTTATACTGTAATTTCACTCCCGTCCTTAAACAGGAAAACCATTCTTCCATCTCTGCAAATCGTCACATGATCAATCGCTTTCAGCCATAAGTCTTCTGAAAATTCTGTAATCACATTCTGTTCACGCAGCGTTTCAGCATAATGCAGGATGAATTTCAGCTTGCTTTCCATCGCTTCCTTTTTGGAAACTAGTGCGTCACGCTTTGCCTTTAGCGACTCATATCGCTGCACCAGCTTTTCATATTCAGCCTTGTAAAGCTCCTGCTTCATCGGCTTTACAGAATTTTGCTGTATCAGATTCCGTGTCAGCTCTGCAACAACGTCCATTTCCTGTGTCACTGCTTCAATCGCAGTATCATCGGAAACCGTGAAATGCTCACTTAGCAGCAGGCAATTTTCAATGATCTCATCCTTGTTTTCAAGAATCTGATTCATCGCCAGAATGAATTTGTCCTTAATATGCTCCTCGTACAAATGCGGCGTTGTGCATTTTTCACCGTTCTGAAATTTGTGGTTGCACTGCCAAATCACACGACGGTATTTGCTAGTGGAGTGCCAGACCTTTGAGCCATAATATCCACCGCAGCACTCACAAATCAGCCTTGCTGTAAAAATGCTCTTGCTGTTGTACTTTCTGCCGAGCCGCTTTCTGCGCAGATACTCCGCCTGCACCAGTTCAAATTCCTCCGGCGGAATGATAGCAGGGTGGGACTCCTCCACATAATATTGCGGCACTTCACCCTCGTTGACTTTTGTCTTTTTGGTGAGGAAATCCACGGTAAACTTCTTTTGCAGCAATGCCGAACCCTTGTATTTTTCATTGGTGAGAATGCTCTCAATGGTGGAGGTCGTCCACACTTCCTTGCCGCCAGGTGTCAGTATATTTTTGAACGTCAGCGTTTCTTCAAATGACCGCCTCCTTTCATGAGAAAAGCTCCGCATTGCTGCAGAGCCTTTCCCGATATATTTTGGATGCCGAATTCTTTTTCAAGCTGTTTTCTGGCTCTTTCAAGCTGTGAACGGTATGTACTTCTTTTCAGATCCAGCTGTTCCAGACACTGTCTTTCGGATAATTCTTCATCAAGCTTCATTTTTCCGATTGTAAGTGCGACAGGCAGCAACTCTGCAAGTCTTTCAAGAATCAGCCTCATCATAAGCTGGTCAGTTACCATTTCTTCAATATCACAGCCGTCCGAAAAATGTTCTCCATGAAGCTCATTCTCATAATCAAGAGAAAGGTTGTCACCGACGGCACTGTATTCGCAAAGAGAACAATCACCATCGCATTTCCAGAGATATTTTCTGGGGCAGGCACACTGACCATGATATTGCTTCTTATTTCGTATCCGTGATGTCTCACGGGTGATTTCTGCATAAACTTCTTCTGAAACCGGCATCAGTTCAACGTGATGGGGATTGTCTGCATTTCGCATTGGAACATATCTTTTCATATCTTTTCTCCATTCGTGGGAATGGAGAGAGGAGCGTTACCGCATTCCAGATGGATACTCCATTCCGAAATACAGCAATCTGCTCAAAAGACGCTGTTGCAATGAATCGTCATAATTCGTTGAGCCACCGGAGATCAGACGGTGCGAATTATGGCATAAAAATAACCGGACGCAAGGACAGAATAATGCACTCACGAAATTACACTTATGTCGTAATTTCGCCATTTTGTACATATACTGCCGTATGCATCCGGCTGTAGCTATATCATATCATTTTTCACGAAGAGAC
>JAZOBK010000010.1:0-9074 GCA_045595985.1 Oscillospiraceae bacterium | reverse complement strand
CTGGCGGTCGTTCCGCTGTATGTCAGCATTGCGTCGGCTGCACCTGTGCATTTTCCTGCGGAATCCTTTGACACAAAGGCGTTCTATGATTCTCTGCGTGAGCAGACGCCGGTAAAAACCTCTGCACCGTCCATTGAAGATTTCAAGAAATACATGATACCCCATCTGCTGGACGGCAAGGACATTCTGTACATTGGTTTTTCCGCCAAATTAAGTGCCACCTTCAATGTGGCAAGACTGGCGGCAGAGGAGCTGATGGAAGCTTTTCCGCAGAGAAAGATCCTCTGTCTGAACAGCAAATGTGCGTCCCTTGGGCAGGGTTTGTTTGTGACGCTGCTTGTGGATAAGCGTGAAAGCGGCTGTACACTGGAAGAAACCTTTGCTTACGGCGAGAAGATGGTTCCCCGTATCCGTCACTGGTTCACGGTTGCAGATCTCATGCACCTCAAGCGAGGCGGAAGGATCAGCAGCAGCACGGCAATTCTGGGTACAATGCTGCAGATCAAGCCCATTTTGCGTGTGAACGAGGAGGGCGGTCTTGAATCGTTCAGCAAGGTTCGCGGCAGACGCACGGCACTCAAGCAGCTGGCGGATTATGTTGGAGAGAATATGGTTCCCGATACGCTGACTGCCATCAGCCATGGTGATTCTGAGGAGGACGCTTTGTTTGTACGGGATATTCTCCGCCGCAAATTCGGCGTCAAGAAGACCATGATCAATCTGATCGACCCGATCGTCGGTGCACACAGCGGTCCCGGAACGATTGCGGTATTCTATGTGGATAAAAACGAACAGTAATAAAGAATCCCTCTGCAATGCAGAGGGATTTTTGCTGTCCAACAAAAGAAGCTTCCCCTCAAAGGGGAAGCTTCCTGCTTGTTGTTCAGTTGGCTTCAGCAGTTTTCTCCACACGTTCCAGTGCGATCTTGTATACACCGGAAGCCCAGACCTTGTTCGTATTGTTGAACGAAATCAGCGGATCACGGGAGAAGGATGTGATCTGATCAGCATTGTGATTCATCAGATCCACCGTCAGCACAATATCCGTTGTGTTCAAAGCGTCCAGTTCCTCGGGCGTACCGATCACGGTGATCGTCAGAGCCTTTGTGATCACCTTGAAATCATAGCCTCCGGGGGGATTGATCACGGTAACATTATCCGCATTGACAATGAATTCACGGGATTCAAGTCCTTCGTTGTCCAGCGTCAGCGTTACCTGCTGCAGTCCGCTCTGGTTGATGATGCCTTCCTTTTCGGGGACGGTGAACGTCGTACTGAAATTGAGTCCGATCTCCTCCAGCTTAATGAAGCCCAGATGCCAGTTTTCCTGATTTGCAAGGGCTGCATTATTGGAAGCAAGCGTGATGGTTTCCGTAGACAGCTTCAGGCGTTCTCTGAGCCACTTCATGTTTTCGTCGCCGAAATTGGCGGGAACATTGCGGATCTCATACGTCAGAGGAAGCTCCGCCTGCGTCAGAACAGGAATGTCGATCTTGAAAGTTGTAACAGGAATCGTAAGTCCCTCCGCATCCAGAACGGAATTGTCACGGTTATACAGCGTCAGTTCACTGCTGTAGAGCACATAGGAACCGGAAATTTCTTCCTTCTTATCGGAGCTTACGACTACACGGTCAATTTCATCAAGCTGTGCCGTGGGGCCTGTAATTTCGATGGCTGCCGGCGTACAGGTCGCATCGTTCATGGTATGGCCGGGGGTAATGACGATATTCGGGAATGTGGGTTCTACGGGGAACGAACGGGTTTCGATCCTATCGAAGGTCACGTTCGTGCGTGCAGGGCTGACATTCTTTACCTCAAAGGATACGTTTGTATCGCTTCGTACGGTGATTTCCAGCGGAAATGCTCCCGTACCTGTGACATTCTCCACCACCGCATATGCCGTCAGATTTTCCTCCGTCAGTACACCGATCTTGGAACGATTGCCCTCGATCTGGACATTTACCGTTTGCACATCGTAGGAAACCACGCTTAAACCGTTTTCGCCGGCTTGCGTTCCCTCAAGCTCCACCACCACCGGAATGTTGTAGAATGTTTTCGGTGTGGTGGGATAGAGTGTAACGGAAATCGTGAACCAGATCAGAATCGCAAATGCAACGGAGAGCACCACGGTTGCCGGCTTGCTCTGTGTCAGTCTGTCAAGCATTGCCTTAAAATCAGACATTTTTTTCATTTGCATCCTCCTTTCCCTTTCCTCTCAGTCTGGAAGAAAGTCGGATCTTGCCTTCTGTCTGTTTCGGAATCAGATTGTCCGTCAGCAGATGATGCAGCTTGTCACGGGTGTAGTTGCGGGTGAGATTGCCGTTTTCCGCAACGGA
The DNA here is from genome assembly GCA_045595985.1 of Oscillospiraceae bacterium. GTDB lineage: Bacteria > Bacillota > Clostridia > Oscillospirales > Ruminococcaceae > UBA3855. Next base: position 6,738 of record JAZOBK010000010.1, on the reverse strand, counting down.
GATCTGTCCCGTTTCCTCGGATACCACAATGACCAGTGCGTCGGAATTCTCGCTCATGCCGATTGCGGCACGGTGACGGGAACCAAGCTTCTTGTTGATCAGTTCCTCCTTCTGGGGCTTGGGCAGGAAGCAGGCAGCCGCCAGAATCATGCCGTCACGCATAATGACCGCACCGTCATGGAGCGGTGTTTTCGGATAGAAGATATTGCCGAACAGCTCCTTGCTGGGCTGGGCATTGACGATCGTGCCGTTCTCGATCTGTTCACCGAGCTTGGTCTGCCGTTCGATGACGATCAGTGCACCTGTACAGGTGGAGCTGAGTTCCACACAGGAATCACAGATGGCGTCGATCGCTGTTTCCCATTTTGCAGTCATTTCATCGCTTGTACCGCCGAATCCCAGAGATTTCAGACCAAACTGCGTATGACCGAGCTTTTCAACTGCACGGCGGATCTCAGGCTGGAAAATGATCATCAGAGCGAGAAGGCCGATGCTGAATGTTGCTTCCAGAAGATATGTAATTGCCTTCAGCTCAATGGCGGCACTGATTGCATAAACGACGACCAGAAATATAATGCCCTTGAACAATGGGCCTGCTCTGGTTTCGCGGATAAACTTGAATACGAAATAAATCAGGTAGGACAGCAGTGCAATGTCCAGAAAGTCCACGGGCTTCATGGTACGCACCACGCTATATAACGATTCCAGTATATCATTCAAAGACATTTGCTCACTTCCTCTCTTGTTCTTTTCTTTCTATGTAGGAGGGCGAATGCCCTCTATTTACATCATACCACAAATCAATTGCTTTTGCAAGTGTTACGCAAAATTTGTGCAGTTTTTTTCACATGAAATTTTTGTTATCCGCAGCGATTTCCCTCACTGCCGCCGCCAGACGATGCACATCCTGCGGCTTGCTGAATACGGACGGTGCAAAGCGAACCGTTCCGTCCGCCGTTCCGAGCGAATGATGGGCAAGCGGTGCACAATGCAGTCCCGCACGCAGACAGAAGCCTTGTTTTGCAAGCCGCTGTGCGGTTTCCTCCGACGGAATTCCACGGATATTGAACGACACGATGGGAACATAGTCGGAATCGGGATTGCGGTAAACAGTCACATCGGGAATTTCCCTAAGCTTTCTGATCAGCAGATCGCACAACGCCGTTTCCGCACGAAAGAGATTTTGCATTCCCATTTTCTGCACGAAACCCAGTCCCGCTTTCAGGGACGCCGCACCGATCACGTTCAGCGTACCGCATTCAAGGCAGTCCGGCAGGAAATCCGGCTGCTCCGGCAGGTTTGACAGACTCCCCGAACCTCCCTGCATCAGTGGCGGAAGGGAGAATTTCCCATCGGAAATGAGCATACCCGTTCCGGTAATGCCGTACAGCCCCTTATGCCCTGCGGTGCAGAGGATATTGATGCCGTCCGAGAGCTTTACGGGCAGGACACCGCAGACCTGTGCACCGTCGCCGATCATGCAGATGCCACGCTCACGGCAAAGTGCACCGATCTCCTGCCACGGGAGGATCTGTCCCGTGACGTTGCTTGCAAGCGTGCAGATGACAGCTTTCGTGTCGGGACGCAGCTTGGATGCGAAGCTGGCTGCGGTTTCAGCCGCTGTTTCTTTTACAGCGGCAATGCTGTATTGGATCCGTCCTTTTTTCGCAAGTGCATACACCGGCCGCAGGACGGAATTGTGTTCTAAATTGCTGATGACAACGTGACCGCCGCCCTCTGCAATCCCCTGAATGGCAAGATTCAGTGCGTGGGTGCAGTTGAGGGTAAAGACCACCTGTTCGGGCTGCACGCCGAAAAAATCCGCTGCGGTTTCCCTTGCCGAATACACCAGCTCCGAGGTTCTTGCGGCGATCGGGTGGCCGCCTCGTCCGGCACTTCCGTAGCGAGCCAGTGCCTTTTCCACGGCAAGACGCACTTCGGGCGGTTTGGGAAACGTCGTTGCGGCGTTATCAAAATTAACGATCATACGAAGCCACGCTCGATTCTGATGCTGCTTACCGGAATGCCCTCACGTTCGAGTAATTCCCGTGCCGCGGTACAGTTTCCGACGATCCGCACGCCAAAACCGCAGCCGTCCTTTGCGGAAGTGTTGCGGATGACTTCGGCGGAAAAATCATTTGCAGTCAGAAGCCGCTGTGCTTTGCGGGCCATTGTATCCGATGGCATGACTGCTTTGCATATCATAGTATCACCCCTTCATAATGGTATACTACAGTTTATGCAAAGCAGCATGAAAGTGTACGGAACGCTTATCCCTGTTTTTTCAGAAGCAGCACCACACAATGGGCGGAAATGCCCTCCTCACGGCCTGTGAAGCCCAGCCGTTCCTCGGTGGTTGCCTTGACGCTGACGGAAGCAACGGGCACACCGCACACATTTGCGATGTTTTCACGCATCTTGTCGATGTGGGGGGCAAGTTTTGGTTTCTGTGCGAGGATCACGGCGTCGAGATTTCCCACGGTGTAGCCGTTTTCATGAATCAGCCCCACAACATTCCGCAAAAGCTCCAGACTGTCCGCACCTTTGTATTTCGGGTCGGTGTCGGGAAAATGCTTGCCGATGTCGCCCAGTGCCAGTGCACCGAGCAGGGAATCGGAGATCGCATGGAGCAGCACATCTGCATCCGAATGCCCCAGAAGCCCCAGCCTATGGGGAATTTTTACGCCGCCGAGAATGAGGTCACGTCCCTCAACCAGCTTATGCACGTCATATCCATGTCCGATACGAATCATAACAGCACCTCCGCAATTGCCCGATCCTCGGGCGTTGTCAGTTTGATATTGGAATAATCCCCGACCGTCATATACACCTTGCCGCCGATGGCTTCGACAAGCTGGCAGTCGTCGGTGAAGTCAAGCTCATGCTCCATTGCAAAATCCACCGCCTCAAAATACAGACGTTTCCGGAACACCTGCGGCGTCTGTGTGAGGTAGAGTGACGGACGATGAGGGGTATCCACGATCAGACCGTCATCCACGACCTTGATGGTGTCCTTGACGGGAACACCAAGCGTCGCACCGCCGAATACATGGGCGTCCCGGATGACCTTGGCAATGTGTTCGGGCTTGACAAGCGGACGAGCACCGTCATGAATGGCGATATACTGCGAATCCTTGGAAACGAGCCGCAGCCCCTCCATCACGCTTTTCTGGCGTGTGTCACCGCCCTCGGTCATGGCGGTAAGCTTCGTGATGCCAAGTGCTTCGGCGGTTTCACGGATCACGGCGTTGTTTTCGGCTTTTGTGACGACAATGATCTCCGCCACATCGGGACTGTTCTGGAAGGCACGCAGGGAATGACCGATGACATTGGTATCCCCAAGCTCCAGCAGTATTTTATTCACGCCGCCCATGCGTGTGGCGTTTCCGGCACAGACCAGAATCACGGAAGTGTCCGCTGTACGAGTAGTTTCCGACATAATGAACCTCCTGTTTTTACATTTCTTCTTATTATTAAGTATAGCACACCGCACTTTGACTGTCAAGCGGAGAGCCGCAGACAAGACCATGCCCTTTGGCGATTGCCCGACAAGAAAAAGAATGGGTATCTTTTAAGTACAATTTGTTTACAATTATACAAACAGGATAATCTTGGTAAATGGATTTGTCAAAAGCAATATAAAATGAGGATTTTTTTTTTAACTTTCTACAAAAAATAATACTTATTCAGTTTCATAGGTTGACAAATAACGACGAAAAGGTGTATAATTAAGGTGTATGTAAAGTGAAAAATCAGGGGGAATGCACTCAATGTATGAAAGAGTAATAAAAAGAATCCTTGATATTGTTTTATCGGGAGCAGGAATCGTTGTTCTTGCCATTCCTATGTTGATAATATGCATAGCGATTAAAATTGACGATCCCGGTCCGGCTGTGTTTACGCAAAAAAGAGTCGGAATACATAAAAAGTATTTTAATATCCTGAAGTTCAGAACCATGTATGTTGACAAGGAAAACGCTGACGTTCCGACGCATCTGCTGAAAAATCCTGAGGATCGGATCACGAAGGTCGGAAAATTTCTCAGAAGAACTTCCCTTGATGAGCTGCCGCAGCTTTTTAATATTTTTGCAGGAAGTATGTCCGTAGTTGGTCCCAGACCGGCTTTGTGGAATCTGTACGAGCTGATTGAGGAACGTGATAAATACGGTGCGAATGATGTGAAACCCGGTCTTACGGGATGGGCTCAGATCAATGGCCGTGATGAGCTTGAAAGCTCCGTAAAAGCGAAGTTTGACGGTGAATATGTGGAAAAGATGAGTTTCCTGTTTGACTGCAAGTGTTTTTTCGGTACGATTGCACCTGTGTTAAAGCATGAGGGGGTAATTGAAGGGGGAACCGGCAGTATGAGGAAACAGGAGGAAAAGGAAACGGTTATGAAATGAAAATCGTTTATTACCGGAGTGATCGCCATAGGGTGACTTACTGATGCGGCGAATGCGGATTGACGGCAAAACCATAGAAAGATCCATATAATGAGGCTTGAGGCTTTCATTCAGAAGTGAGGAATCATTTATGACCGAGAATCAGCAAAAAACAGCACGCTGTTCGGGAGCTGAGAAAGTGAAGGGGAGAAAAAAGCTCTGCCTGATCTCATCTTCCGGCGGACACTATGAACAGCTGAGGATGTTGAAACAATTAGAAGATAAATATGACTTGTTTTGGGTTACCGAAAAGACGGATTATAAAGGTGATGCGGACTATTATCTTACACAGACAGGCTCCAAGGATATCTGGGTTATCTTTAAAATGCTGGGAAACTGTGCGAAAACATTGTGTTTCTGGATAAAAGAAAAACCGCAGGCGGTCATTACTACGGGAACCATGGTGGCACTTCCGGCGTGTTTTCTTGCGAAATTATGTCGTAAGAAAGTAATATATATCGAATCTTTTGCACGGGTTCGCGATTGTACAAGAACGGGGAAACTCATGTATAAGATCGCAGATCTGTTTATTTATCAATGGGAGTATCTCAAGGAGATCTATCCTGACGGTATTTATGGAGGGAGCATCTATTGATTTTTGTATGTGTCGGGTCAAGAGATTATCAGTTTAATCGGTTGTTGAAAAAATTGGATGAATTAGTTGCAGATGGTAAAATTACGGATAGGATCGTGGCACAAATCGGACAGTCTGAGTATGAACCAAAGCACTATGAATGGCAGCGTTTTCTTGACAGGGATGAGTTTAAAAAGCATCAGATGGAAGCTGAATTGATCATTTCTCACGCCGGAACCGGTGCGTTGGTGGGAGCGTTGAAATTGGGAAAGCAAGTGATTGCGGTTCCGAGACTGGCGAAATACGGAGAACATATTGACGATCACCAGACGCAGATTTCGGGCGTGTTATCGAGCGAAGGATATTTGCGTGAAGTGCTGGACGAGGACAAGCTTGGTGAGTGTATTCAATTGGCGTACACAGATCCGATTTATAAAAAATTTGACAAACCGTCGAACATTATCAGTATTATCGAAGATTTTCTTGAAAAATAGAAGAATTGGCAGGGCTGCAGATGAAAAAAGTATTGATCGTGAATACTGTGAATACAGGTTACAATGGCATTACCAGCGTAATGATGAATTATGTCAGAAGGACCTGCCATAAAATACAGTATGATTTTGTGCTGTGCGGGCAGGTTGAAGAAGAAATTGCAGAGGAACTGAAAAAACTCGGAAACGATCTGTTCATGCCGGAGTGCTCCAGAGTCAAATCCTCGCCGGTGTATTTTGTTTGGCTGAAAAAGGTTCTGAAATCCAAACAGTATGATGCAATTCATGTGCACGGCAATAGCGGGACAATGTATCTGGAAATTGCCGCTGCAAAACAGGCGGGGATTCCCGTGAGGATCGCACACAGCCACAATACAACCTGCAAATTCAAATTTGTTCATAGAATGCTGAAGCCGTTATTGAACCGCACGCTGACCAATGCGATTGCGTGCTCAGAACAGGCAGGCAAATGGCTGTTTGACAGGAACTATACCGTTTTGCAGAATGGAATTGATATTGCAGACTTCAGTTTTTCGCAGACCACAAGGGATGAATATCGTAAGCTGATGCATCTGGAAGGCAAGTATGTCATCGGGCATATCGGACGTATGGACGTTGAAAAAAATCAGATGTATCTGTTGCGTGTCTTTGAGAAATATATTGAGCAGGATGAAAATGCTCACCTTTTGCTGATCGGCGACGGCAGTATGCGGCAGGAGATCGAGCAGTATATCAAGGAGCATGATCTGCTTGCACGGGTTCATGTGTTGGGACGGAGAGCGGATGCCGCACAGCTCTATCAGTGCATGGATGTTCTGGTTCTTCCGTCTCTTTGGGAAGGATTGCCTGTTACATTGATTGAAGCCCAGACTGCAGGGCTTCCGTGTATTGCTTCTGATTGCGTGACGAAGGACGCAAATATCACAGGAAATATACGTTATGTGGGTATCCGGGATACTGATATAGAGAATTGGATTCAGGAATTGAAGAATGCAAAAGCGGGAACCGGACAACGAGGCGGATGGAGTGAGCCGATTTTCAATTCCAAGTTTAATATCATGAACAGCATTGACGAACTGCTTCTGATCTATCATTCCTAAAGAAAAGGTGTGGATAATATGGGAAAATTAATGTCCGATTTATCATCATATTCGGAAGGCTCTTTTATGAAGGCAGTTGCGACAATTCTTTTTAAAGTCGGAGGCCAAGCGGTTCTTAGGAAGACAAGCAA
>JAZOBK010000009.1:0-10428 GCA_045595985.1 Oscillospiraceae bacterium | reverse complement strand
TGAACAACTTGCTTGTCTTCCTAAGACCGCTTAGCCCTCCGACTTGCCGCTGCAGTAGAACTTCGCCCAGCATTCACGGCACTTGGGCTTGTTATAGATGTGCGTGCCTGCGAACACCTTCTTCATTTCCATGTCGAACGTGCCTTCTTCAAGGTTGCCCATCTTGTATTCTTCCATACCGACAAACTGGTGGCAGGGGTAAATATCACCGTCGGGTGTGATGGCAACATACTCGTTGCCGCAGCCGCAGCCTCGCAGACGCTTGATGGCACACGGCCCCTGATTGAGATCGAGCATGAAGTGGAAGAAATTGAAGTGCTTTCCCGCCTTGTCATTCTCCAGCAGACGCTGTGCGAGCTTTTCGTATTCCGCAAATACCTCGGGAAGCTGTTCTTCCGTGAGTGCATACGGATCATCCGGCTTACCCACAACAGGTTCCACGGAGATCTGGTCAAAGCCTGCTTCATTCAGATGGAACACGTCCTCGGAGAAGTCCAGATTGAATTTCGTGAACGTACCACGCACATAGTAGTCCTTATCCTTGCTGCGTGCGTCCACAAGCTGCTTGAACTTGGGCAGAATGATGTCGTAGCTGCCCTTGCCGTTGGGCGTCACACGGATGCGGTCATTGACTTCCTTTCTGCCGTCAATGGACAGCACCACGTTGGACATCTCCTTGTTGATGAAATCAATCTTGTCATCATCCAGCAGCAGTCCGTTGGTAGTGATGGTGAAACGGAAGTTCTTGCCGTATTTCTTCTCACGCTCTCTTGCGTAGGCTACGATCTCTTTGACCGCATCGAAATTCATCAGCGGCTCACCACCGAAGAAGTCAAGCTCCAGATTTTCACGATTTCCCGATTTTTCCAGCAGGAAATCAATTGCCATTTTGCCGGTTTCAACGGGCATCAGCTTTCTGCCCGTGCCGAAATCACCCGTGGAGGCAAAGCAGTATGCACATCGCAGATTGCAGTCATGTGCAATGTGCAGGCACATTGCCTTGATCGGGGAGGCAACTGCAAATGCCGCATACTTCTCATAATCATCCTCGGAGAACAGAATTCTCTCCTCGTAGAGGGATTTCAGCTCAAGGTAGCATTCCTTGAGCTCATCGGCATCATATTTGCCGGAAAGCTTTTCGAGGATTTCCGCAGGACATTCCTCAGCGAACGGGGGCTTTGCGTCATCCAGCAGATCGTAGGTCATCTCGTCCACGATATGCACGCCGCCGCTGTTGATGTCCAGTACAATGTACAGGCCGTTCAAAGTAAACTTATGTATCATAGCATTCATCCTTTAATTTGTTATTTTTATACTGCTCCAAAATATGTGGACTTTTGTCCATTGGAGTTATGGGAATTAGCATCACATAAAAACCGCCCTGCACGGTAGGCAGGGCAGTGAAGAAACTGTAAAAGAACTTATCTCTCACACTTCTGGTTTGCAACTGTGCAGGAAGTCTTGCAAGCAGACTGGCAGGATGCCTGGCACTTACCGCAGCCGCCCTTCTGTGCACTCTCCTTCAGGTTTGCCTTGTTGATTGTCTGAATGTGCTTCATCTCGGTTTCCCTCCGTTTCCTGTTCGAGCAAGCTCGTTTTTCTTATTATACCATATCTTTCCCCCAATTGCAAGAGGGAAAGACATTTTTTTATCATCTTTTTGGTGGATCAATACGGGGGCTTGGTGATCTTTGTGTTCACACCGCAGATTCCGCCGCAAACGCCCGACGGCAGCAAAGCCGCACAGCGGATCCAGACTCTTGCAGTAATTGCCGCATCCATGCTGACGCAGGCGGCAAGCAGAACACCACACAGGAACATTCCACAGAGGAAGCCGGTGCGGATTCCATGCAGTCTTGCGTGTTTCCCCGAAATTCTGCCTGCTGTGAATGCACCGATGCACCAGATCACATCCGCAGCGAGAATGAGAAAGCGTTCGGGAACATTCATGAACAGTAGCAGGATCGTCAGCAGGGCTGCAATGCCCGCCATTGGGATCATACCGCATAGAGATGCGAGTATTGTTCGAAATACCGCTGATTTCCAAAGGCTGTCACGCCGCAAAAGTACCACTCCCGTCTGTAATTATCGCCCTGCGGATGCAGGGCGATCACTGGTACATACTATGCGGACAAAAACGGGATTATTCCTTGTTGCTCTTGGGCTGTGTTCTTGCCTTCATTTTCTCTGCCTTGGCAGCAGCGGCTGCTTCCCTTGCTGTGACATTTTCCTTGATGGCATCCTGCATCATGCGGATCTTCAGACGATCACTGCCCGTTTCGAGCACAACGGTCTTGGTGGCGTCTTCCACACGCAGAACGATGCCTACGATACCGCCGATGGTGATGACTTCATCTCCGATCTGCAGATTTTTCTGCATTTCCAGCGTTTCCTTTTCCGCCTTACGCTGGGGACGGATCATGATAAAGTACAGGAAAATCAGCAGCAGAATGGGAAGTGCAAATGTGGAAATCAGCGTACCCAGACCGCCTGCCTGCTGACCTGCGTTGGCTGCTTCCTCTGCAAAGGCAACGACCGTGCCTGCAGCTGTCATCATGGATACACCCGTCAGTGCAGCCAGTGCCTTTAAAAACTTTTTGCTCATAAAAACTACCTCCGTTATTATTTTGTTTTCTTTTGCATATATTCGTCCATTGCCTTTGCGGCAGCTTTACCTGCACCCATGGCAAGAATGACCGTTGCTGCACCCGTTACGGCGTCACCGCCGGCGTACACGCCTTCCTTTGTAGTCATCATATCCTCATCCACGATCAGGCAGCCTCTGCGGTTTGCCTCAAGCCCCTTGGTCGTGGTGCGGATCAGAGGATTCGGGGAAGTGCCGATGGACATGATCACAGTGTCAACCTTCAGCTCATATTCGGAGCCTTCCACAGGAACGGGACTGCGTCTGCCGCTCTCGTCGGGTTCGCCAAGTTCCATCTTCTGGCAGACCATTGCACAGGCTCTGCCGTTTTCATCGCCCAGAATCTTCACGGGATTATTCAGTGTGAGGAATTCCACGCCTTCTTCCTTTGCGTGGTGCACTTCTTCACGTCTTGCGGGCATTTCGTCTTCGGAACGACGGTAGACGATATATACGTGTTCCGCACCCATACGCAGTGCACTTCTTGCGGCGTCCATCGCCACATTGCCGCCGCCGACAACGGCAACAGATCTCGACTGCAGCACAGGTGTGTCATAGCCTTCCTTGTAGCCCTTCATAAGGTTGATTCTGGTCAGGTATTCGTTTGCAGAGCATACACCCACCAGTGCTTCACCCTCAATGTCCATGAATCTGGGCAGACCTGCACCGGATCCTACAAAAATGGTTTCGTAGCCCTGTTCCATCAGCTCGTCGATGGACAGCACCTTGCCGATGACCATGTTCGTCATAATATTCACGCCCAGATCACGCAGAGTCTGTATTTCCTTCTGCACGATGTCCTTGGGCAGACGGAATTCCGGAATGCCGTACATCAGCACGCCGCCCGCCACATGGAATGCCTCAAAAATCGTGACATCGTAGCCCAGTCTTGCAAGGTCGCCTGCACAGGTCAGACCTGCGGGACCGCCGCCCACAATGGCAGCCTTATGACCGTTCGGAACGGTTTTTTCTACAGAAGGATCACCGTTTTTCATATGGGTATCCGCCGCAAAACGCTCCAGTCTGCCGATGCCCACAGGTTCGCCCTTGATACCGCGAACACACTTGCTTTCGCACTGGCGTTCCTGAGGACAGACTCTGCCGCAGACTGCGGGAAGTCCGTTTGTGCTGCGGATGATGGCATAGGCTTCCTCGAATTCGCCCTCCGCCACCTTGGAAATAAACTCTGGGATCCGTACCCCTACGGGGCATCCGGAAACACAGGGCATATGCTTGCAGTTAAGACATCTTTGAGCTTCCTCCACAGCCATTTCTGCGGTATAACCGAGTGTTACCTCGTCAAAATTCTTTGCTCGTACCTTGGGATCCTGCTCGGGGATCGGTACTTTATTCATTGCCATATTCGGCATATTCGCCACCCCTTCCGTTAAAGCTTGTCAGCCTGTCTGAACATACGGCAGCTTGCTTCACGCTCACGGAATGTACCGTTGCGACGCATCAGCTCATCAAAATCCACCTTGTGACCGTCAAAGTCGGGACCCTCCACACACGCATAACGGATCTGTCCATCCACTGTAACACGGCATCCGCCGCACATTCCCGTGCCGTCCACCATAATGGGATTAAGGGAAACGATGGTCGGGATCTCGTATTTCTTTGTCAGCTCACAGACGAATTTCATCATCGGCACGGGGCCGATGGCGATCACAGCGTCGTACTTGACACCTGCATCGATCTGTGCCTGCAGAGCCTGTGTGACAAATCCCTGTCTGCCGTAGCTGCCGTCATCTGTGCAGAGGATGAGCTGCGAGCAGGCACTTTGGAATTCCTCCTCCAGAATCACAATATCCTTGGAACGGAAACCTGCGATGACATCCACCTGCTTGCCATCTTTATGCAGATACTTTGCCTGCGGATAGGCAATGGCACAGCCCACGCCGCCGCCGATGACGCAGATATGCTGTGCACCTTCGGGAAGCTCGGTCGGCAGTCCCAGAGGACCTACCACATCCAGAATGCTGTCGCCCTCGGAAAGAGAACCCAGCTTTTCCGTAGAATAGCCGACGATCTGGAAAATAATTGTGATCGTGCCCTTTTCACGGTCAAAATCCGCAATGGTCAGCGGCACACGCTCGCCGGTTTCATCCACACGGAAGATGATGAACTGTCCCGGCATTGCCTTTGCGGCAATGTAGGGGGCAGAAATTTCCATTAAAGTAACAGAAGGGTTGAGTTCCTTCTTACGAACGATTGGAAACACGTTCTGATTCCTCCAATTCTATACAGAATAAATCGCAGTATAATAATTGCATTCTCTTTATTATAGCACAAAAAATGCCCCACGTCAATGGATTTGAGGCATTTTTTATGTGCTGACCAAAAATGCTCGCCGGATTGTCTGTTATCTCCTGCATGGTCATTCCTTCACAATAGTACATCAATCAGCATTCCCAGAACCGGTACATCTCAAAATACATCATTGCCCATACAGCAAGGACATTTCCGGAAATACTCAGAACATACCGGATCATCACAATTCTGGTATTTTTCTTCGATAACATGAATACAATGGATGTCACAGCAGCTGCGATGCATACCGCAATGCAAATCATCTGTACAATGCCGATGGCAATGCCAGCCCCTCTGTGCATTCCATAGGACAGGCTGTAGCATACCAACGACATGATCAGTGCAAGGACGGAAACGAGTTTTGCGATCTGTCCGGCGGTGATGATGGCAGATCCTTTGTAGGATGTCCAGCGTTTCGCCCTCCAAAGCTTCCATTTCATTCGCAGAAGATAGGACGAAATCAACGCCAGAACCGTAAAGGCTGTGAACAGGCAGAGTTTGGCAAGATACATACTGTCATGCATGAGATTGGCAGAACCGGTGGCAAATCCGCTCCTGCCATCCGGATACTTGGTTTCACCGATGATCAATGCAGAACCGTCGGCTGTGACCTGGCAGACTTCCTCCCCGATGCGTTCGAACTCTCCGACATCGTCAAGCTTTGTGCCGCTTAAATACGGCATGAATTTCAGAAGTCCGCGATGTGTGGAACGCGACATCAGATAATAACCCTTCGGTTTTACTGTTTCCGCATTTCCTGATGTAGCATACTTCGTATCGTCCAGTTTGCCGAACACCAGTGATTGTGTGGATCCTATGTACCAGTTTCCGCTTGGTTCATTGACCAACACTGCCATGCCGAAACCTGTTTCCGGATCGAAAATCATATCTGCAAGACACGCCTGCGTTGCACCGCTGTGCCCATAGACACGCACGCTGTATTCAATTGGCCAGAAGCCGTGACAGCAGGACGGAATGTCGGATTTCCCATAGAACGCAGAGCCCGACAGCAGAATTTTCTGCGTTTCGGGATTCTGAAACAGCGGTGCATCCTCGTTCACCAAAGCCTGTGCATAGGTCATCAGATCGGAGAGTGTTCCGGTCACCGCACCGGCAGGATAGCACTCGATGTAGTCAATGCAGCTCCCCAGATCGGACACTGTACCGATCGGGGTGAAAATATAGGAACGCATTGTTTCACGCTGTTTCTGCACCCACGGATTGTCGCTGTGTGTGGGATTGATCGCAGTTTGCTCCATCCCCAGCGGATTGAGGATATTCTCATGGACATAATCGCAGTAGTCCATGCCGCTGACGCACTCCACAATATATCCGGCAAGAGCCGCACCCCAGTTGGAATAGGATGTAACCTCCCCCGGACGGTGGAGCTGTGCAGGTTCCGATTCCTGCAATACCTGACCAAGCGGTCGGACAGAATCCGCATCCTTTGTGGCAATTGCATAGGTGGATTCGCACCAGCCGGCATTGTGATTCATGAGATTGAGCATGGTAATGGGATCGTCGTAGGAAAGATGCCGCAAGAAATTTTCGGGCAGATAATTGCGGATATCCTCCTCCAGATCCAGCTTGCCCTGTTCCCAGAGCTGCATGGCACTCACCCAGATAAAGGTCTTGGAGATACTCCCCCATTCATAAACGGTATTTTCATCCGTCGGAATGTGATCCGTCAGATTCGTTTCTCCGAAATACCCCGTGTACAGGACTTCATCTCCCTGAAATACACCCACTGCCGCGGAGGAAAATCCCCCCTCCAGCTCCTTTTCCTGTTTCTCCAGTGCCTGCCGGAATTCCTCAACCGCAAGTCCTGATGGCAGAGTAGCATTCTCTGCATGGACAAGGGACACTGCCAATGCCGAAAATGTCAAACCTGCGGCACAGAGAACGGCTGTCAGTTTTTTTATCAGTTTCATGAAATCCCTCCTTTACAGATCCTTTGCATCGTATTCGAGTACGGTGCAGATGTATTGATAGACCGCTTCAAACCCCGCAATGACAAAGAGTACGGCAATCAGCAACACACCGTCTGCGGCAGTGATGAGCTGCAACAGAAGCTGGATCACCAGTGATACCGCTGCATTCATGACGATCTCTCCGAAGGCTGTAAGTACACCAATGATACACAGCACAAAAAACAGAATAAGGAAGATGACCTGTTTCACGGTGAACCGATTCAGGGCATCATCCGCAAACTGTTCGGTGTTCCGGAAATACTGCCGCAGCTGGAAGGTCATCAGTCCCATGCCGATTGCAAAGACTGCCAGAAATGCCAGATTGCAGATCTCGGCAAATGAAAACCCAATGCCCCATTCCTGCAATAATGCATCATAATCCACATCGTGCACGGCTTCAAAAATATTCAGCCGGATCGACAGGAGCATAACAAGGTACATCATCACGCTCAATGCAGTATACAGCATGATCATGAACAGGAATCTTGCACGGACAAGGTCTTTTCGTTCGATTGGAAGCAGGCTGAACATATTTTCACAGTGATTTTGGGACTGCATCTGAAACACCATCGGCACGAACATGGCAGCGATCATGAACATCATCAGAAGCATTACCAGCGGGGAAAAGAAAATGCCGCCTCCGACTGCAAATACAATGATCAGCAGGAACAGGCTTTTCATGCTGTTCTTTGCACCATTGATGATCATGAGATCTGCTTTGATCAGGTCAAGAATTATTTTCATATCCGCACCTCCTTACAGTTCACGCTTTGCAGCAACGTGTGCGGTAATTTCACTGAATGCGGCACAGAGCAGTCCGACAGCAATGTCCCCGATCACCGCAAAGCGGATCACGCCGGGTATTGTCTGCGGAAATTCAGGAATCTCAAAATATGGAAGGATTCCTGCATCCGTGAGTGTGAGAATGGCAATAATCAGTCCGACAACGACGATGCCGCTAATCAAGAAAATTTTCATTTCGTTTTCCCTGCCGAAGATCTGCCCCGCCATTTCCATAAAGACAAAGATGAAGCAGAAGAACATCGGCATCAGTGTACACATTCCAAGCAGTGACGGCAGTTCCTCCGGTTCAAAGGCGAATTGCTGTTCCTGCAAAAAGGAAGAATTCACCGGCATCAGTTCGTTCAGATCGGCATAGACTGCCGCAGTTACCAGCAGTGTGACAAACAGCTGGATGCAAAGGAACATGACGGCATACAGTGCAAATCGTCCCCTTGTGATACTTTTCCGCTGTATGGGGAGAATGCCATAAAGCTTGTGAAAACCGTATTTGCTGTCAAATGTTTGCAGCGGTCCGATCAGAATGATCGGCAGAAACTCCAGCACAAGTATCGCCGCAAAGGGTGTGACGAAGAATGACGCCAGCACAGCGAGGGTACCCAAAATTGTGATCATACCGATGGCAGTGGATCGAACGGAGATGAAATCAAGCCTCATCACATACAGTATTTCTTTCATACTCCGCCTCCTTTGCAATATAGACAAGAATCTCGTCAATGCTTGCCTTTTCCGTTTCGATGCTGTCGGGCAGATCATTTTTATATGCCGTTTCCATCAAAGCATCAAAGCCATTGCGGTAAGCATGGAAGCCGATGCATTTTTCCCTGATGGATGTCGGAATGTCCTTCTCTGCACCCTTGATGATGAGGTATTTTTCCGAAAGATCGTCCTTTGTGCCCGTGTACCACACACTGCCCTCCTGCAGAACGGTCACATAATCGGCAATGCGTTCCACATCAGCGGTGATGTGCGTAGAAAACAGCACGCCGCAGTTTTCGTCCTCAATGTATTCCGCAAGGATGTCGAGCAGTTCGTCACGGGCAACGGGATCCAGACCACTGGTCGGTTCGTCCAGAATGATCAGTTCGGCATGATGCGAGAGGGCGATCGCCGCCATCAGCTTCATTTTCATGCCCTTGGAAAACTCTCCGACCTTTTTATCCAGCGGCAGACGGAATTTCTTCATCCGATGGAAGAATCCCTCCGTATCCCATGCCGAATAAAAGGGACGAAGCTGCTGTTCGATCTGCTTGGCGTTGAGATGTTCCGCAAGATACAGGCTGTCAAATACCACACCCAGACGCTGCTTGATGGCAACGGTATCCGCAATGCTGTCGAGTCCGAACACGCTGATTTTGCCGCTGTCAATCTTCGCCATATTGAGAATGGAACGGATGGTCGTTGTCTTGCCGGAACCATTCTGCCCTACAAATCCCATGATATAGCCCTTGGGCAGAGAGAAGGCCACATCCTTCAGTGCAAAATCCTTGTAAGCCTTGTTCAGCCCTGTGATTTCCAAAATATTCTCCATATTCATTCCTCCAGAAATTGCCGCAGTGCGGCAATGATCTCGTCATCGGAAAGACCGGCATTGCGTCCGTTCGTGACCGCCTTTTCCAGCCCTACCTCCATTTCGCAGAGCATACGCTCCCGCAGCAGTTCGTTTTTGCGTGGTGCGACAAAGTAGCCTTTGCCTGCCACGGAGATGATGAAGCCTTCATCCGCCAGGTCGTTGTAGACTCTTGTGGTCGTGATGACGCTGATTTTCAGATCCCTCGCAAGCTGACGGATGGATGGCAGCTGTTCATCCTCCACCATACTGCCCTCTAAGATCTGTGCTTTGATTTGGTCTTCGATCTGCTCATAAATCGGCTGATCGGATTTGTTTTTTACAATAATCTTCATGAAGCACACCTCTGTTATACTGTACATATCGTGATATGTACAGTATAACACATGAAGTATGGATTGTCAAGACTTTTTTAAAATATATTTCACAATAAAAACCGGCTTTGCTTGATTGCGAAGCCGGTTTTCTGATTCATTTACACCATCCTGCGTTACAGGATCTGTACTGACAAATAGTTGCGTTCAGTATTTGGTTGTCTTCATGTCAATGTTGGAAGCCGAATCCACTACAGAATCCTTTTCCGCTGTTTCTTTCGTTGGTCTTTTCCACAGTCCCTAAAAGCCCTGCAGGTTATTAATACTGTTCACATCTGCTTTTCCGATAAGAAAACAGTTTGATTCTTACAAAATTGCTCATGTTCCATAAAAAGTCAACGGGCGTTCTCTCGATTTGAGAAAACGCCCATTTTCCAATGTTTTATTGGAGCTGATGACCGGATTTGAACCGGTGACCTACGCCTTACCAAGGCGTTGCGCTACCACCTGTGCCACATCAGCACCTTGATTATTATAACACAGCACCTTATTTTTGTCAAGCTTTTTTTCAAAAAAAATAAAAACTTTCCGCAGAATACAAAAAATGCCAAATTACAGAGAAACCTTGATTACTTCAAAAAACAATGTCCGCCCGCCAATCACAGAAATTTCCGCAAATGTTGGTTTACAATAGAAGAGTGACAGTTCATAAAAAAAGGTAGCGGAAGCCCCCCGACCTGTGTTACAGTTAAGTTGCGAGAATAAAAGCAACAAGGAGAGAGCAACCGCTATGAATACTATAACACAAATAACCCGCCG
>JAZOBK010000008.1:0-2243 GCA_045595985.1 Oscillospiraceae bacterium | reverse complement strand
ATGATCTCTGCCGTCTGCACATGCTGCGTATAAGAACTGGGGACCGTGATCTCCAATTCAAACCCATTTGCATAGCCGGCCTCAGCTAAAAGCTGTTTTGCTTTTTCCGCATTATATTCATATAAATTCTCTGCTGCAGGCTCATACCACTGCTTCAGAGCTGGGATCATATGTGCACCCAGTAAATTACTCTTTCCGCCAAACAGAAAATCGCTGATCTCCTGCCGATTAACGGCATAGCAAAGAGCTTGACGCACCCTAATATCCTGCAAGGGCTCATATTCATTGTTCAGGAACATTGCCTGTACCAGATTCATGTTGCCCTCTACAATGGTAAAATCGCTGCCAAGAGTCTGAATCTGCGCAGCTGTCATATAATTCAGCACGTCAATCGTGCCAGCCTGCAGCTCCAAAATAGCTGTATTCATATCGGCAATGACCTTAAACTGCACCGCATCCAGATAAGGCATTTCTTCCCTATTCCAATATCCTTCATACTTTTTCAGATCCAGTTTTTGACCAACCGCGTAATTATCATACATATAGGGGCCGGTTCCAATGGGATTACCTGCCGGATCTTCATTGCCCTCAGGAATGATTGCCAGAGTCAGCTCCGACAAAAATTCCGAATTTCCTTCTTTCAGATACACAATAACGGTCTTCTCATCTTTAACCTCTACATGGTCCAGAGCATTAAAAAATGCGGAACCCTCTCCTTCAAGCTCCGCATATCTCTCGATCGAATATTGAATATCCGCTACGGTTACCTCACTTCCATCATGGAAGGTAATACCATCTCGAAGTACAAAGGTATACTCCTTTGCATCCTTTGAGATCGTATAATCTTCGGCAACCGCCGGCTTTAATTCACCGGTGGACGTGGCTTTTACTAAGCCCTCGTACACGTTAAACAATACACTCCGAGTTCCTGCATCCAAGCTTTGATGGGGGTCAAGACTTGCCAGATCCGACGTCATGCCAAACACAAGGCTTCCACCCATAGTAGGCACAGCCTCAGATTCGGCTGGTGTGTTTTCTGAAGAAGAATGAGAAGTCGTTCCGTTTGATTCCTTGTCATCTCCGCAGGCGCAGAGTACAACAGTCATCAAAAGTACCAATACGCTCAAAAGAACATATCTTTTTTTCATGTTGGATTACCTCCGATTCTTTCTAACAGTATTAAATTGTTCGCATACTAAATACATTTTCTGTATTCATGTCCATTTTAATATTAACGAATCAAAAAATCAATAGTTTTTCCAATTAAAATTCTAACAAAGTGTCCAGATTTTCTTCCGGAATCTTGTTCAGATTCCAAGAGGCGACCATGGTATCATACCCTAGAGAAGTCAAAAGCTGCAGGTTTTCTAAAAGCTCCCCGGGATGGATCAGTGCAATGGGTTCAATATAATTTGCCTCAATTCCGGGCCATACGTCGCAGCCTTCCTGCAATTTTAACCAGTTCAGTTCCTGCGTTACAAATCCCTTGAAATGCTCTCTGCTATCACCGACTAATTGATCCATCTGACCGCCCACTTGCTCTCCAACCGCTAAAATCATGCGTTCACGTTCAAAGGGAAGCCCTGCCGGCGCATCGGTATGACGATACATCATGGGTTTCACAAAATCCGCAAACTGACGCAGCTCCTGTGCATTCTGACCACAGAAATAACCAAATGCAGGAGCAAACAGATCAAAGCCGATCTTCATACCGCGTCCATGAAAATAATCAGCATACTCCTTTAACGCCTCTGAAATAATCTGACACTTCACATCAAAAAATGCCTGCAGTAACGGATCTTTCAGAATCCATCGTCCGTTATTGTATTCGGATAACTGCAGATCTTTCTTCGCATCCAACTGAATCAGTCTTTGACGCAGCTTATCCACAGGAATCCCAGCCGCCTCGTACCGTTTCACACATTCAGGGCAAAAGCAGCCGCCAATTCCGGCTACGCCGGACAAAAATGACGAATATCGTATTCTATCTAAAAAGATACCGTCAAAGGGAAGATCCGAAAAGCTTTCGTTATAAATTTCATTCAGGACATTTCGATTGTACTGTGACAGCGGGCAGCGAAACTCAAAGGATTCCTCAGGATTCAAAACATAAGGCTTCATGGGTTTGCCATAATAATCGATCATGGGTTCAAACTCTTTATATCCTGAAAGTTCCGAAAATACAGCGATCTTCAAATACATAGGCACGCCCCATTTATGTAGCTGCTCGCCCAGGATCTGAT
>JAZOBK010000007.1:0-7619 GCA_045595985.1 Oscillospiraceae bacterium | reverse complement strand
CGTGCCTGTAATGGCTGTGCCTGCATCATCCGTGCAGCCAGCCTTCAAGCCCTTTGCACTGGTATCACCGGAACTGCTTGCCGTTGTCTTGACAGTAATATCGCCGCCGTTGATGTTCAGTGCCTGAGATGCGTGCATACCGTCGGAGAATGCAGTGATATTCACCTTACCGCCGTTTACAGTGATGAATCCCTTGCCGCTTGTGGTGTCAGTATCATTTGCTTTGACGCCGTCGCCTGCGGTGGTGTTCAGTGTAATATTCAGTGTGCTGAAATCCGTATCGGTATCGTTGCCGATCGTCACGCTGTCGCCGCCTCTGAGAGCGTCGTCCACAGCATTAACATTGATCGTGCCGTTGTATACCTTGAGATCATTCTTTGTTGCAATACCGTCCTGATATTTGCCATTAACAGTCAGTGTGCCCTGTCCTTTGATCTTGAGGTCATCCTCTGCATAAATTGCAGCTGCGATCACTTCGCCGTCGGAGTTGGTATCGGAATGGCTGGAACCGTCAGCAATGGTGTTCGTTGTGCCGTTCTTTGCAACGATGATTGCCTCATCGCCGATCTGCTTGACATAGATCGGAGCTGCACTGCTGTTGGAAAGCTCCGCACCCATGAGGTCGAGCTCTACCACACCGTCAGCATATGCGGTTTTGTCCACATCCACGACGATCTGTGCGGAAGTGGAGGTTCCGCTGACAGAGATCACACTCGGCTCTGTGATGGTAACCTTTGAACCGGAAACCGTCAGATTGGAGGGGGAGGAAACTTCCTCCGCTGCTGCATTATATGCCTTTAAGCCGCTGCCGGAATAAACGATGGAAGCAACCACCGTATCGCCAGTACTGGGAGTTACCGTTGTACTGCCGCCCAGCTCCTTTACATCAAGAAATTCCATTGCAGCTGCAGTGAATGCAAATTCACCCGTTGTGGATTTGCTGTGCGTCATCTGTTTGCCGCCCACAAATACATTGTACTTGCCGCTTGCAGAGAGTGCCGCATCGCTGATGAGTACATAGCTGTACTTCTTGTTGGGCGTATATTCGCAGACGGACTTGTCGCCGTTTTTCACGGTAATCACGTTGTCCTTTGTCCATTCCGCTGCCATATCCAGCATCATCACAGGCTGTGTGCTGCCGGAGAGGTTTACGGTTACTCCTGCACCTGTAAGCTGGTAATCGGTTGCGGTTGCAATGACCTTACCGCCCGTAATGTTGAGCATACCTGCTTCGTCCAGACGGAAGCCACGGTCGCCGCCTGCGGTGACTGTACCATCGGAAACAGCGATTTCCGTGCATGCCTGTACAGCGTCCTTGCCTGCCTTAACCGTAACTGTGCCGCCGAGAACGAATATACCCTGATCCTTGGACTTGATACCGTCGCCCGAGGAATCAATATCAATGACTGCACCTTCGATTTCAATGTTATTGTCACCGACAATGGCATCGGCTTCTGCGGTCTCCGAACCGTCTGCGGTATTTACCACGATCGTGCCGCCGTTGAGATTCAGCTTTTTGTCCGCATAAATACCGGTGTTCATGTTGCTGTTGACATTCAGCGTGCCGGTGCTGTCATTGGTGATGGTAAGCTTGTTGTTGGTGTAGATCACGCCGCTTTCCGCATAAGCCGCTGCGGCGGTGTCGGAAAGTGTGCTTTCGCCAACGAGGGTGATCTTTGTCTTTTCGGAACCCGAATTCACTGAAGAATAAATGCAAGGCAGTGTGCTGCCCGTCATGGTCACATCATTCAGTTCCAGTTCCACATCTGCAACATCCTCTGCAGCGGTTTCGATGTAGAGCTGTCCGTCCGTGATGCTGCCGTATACATGATAAAGGCCGCTTGCGGTGATCTTTGCGGTTTTTCCGGAAACCTCAACCACCTTGTTGTCGTCGCCTTCGACCTTAATGCCGTTGTCGCTCAGGCGGATTGTGACTTCATTGGATACAGGATCTGCCAGAACCATCTTTTTGAGAACTGCCAGATCGAAAACGTTGACGGAATTGTCCGTTGCCACATTTGCATTGTCAAAAGCGTCCTTAGAAAGAGATGCCTTGCCAAGCAGATATTTCTGCAGGGCAACCACATCGACAGCGGAAACCGTACCGTCAAGATTCACATCACCTGCAAGTGTCTGTGCAGCGGTGATTGTAACCGCAGGCATTGCAGCACACATTGTACTGACTGCCAGAAATCCGGCAAGTCCACGTTTGAAATTATGTTTACTCATTGTGCATCGCTCCTTTTGTTATAATTGCACGTTTTGCAGAGTTGTACATAGGTGTACATCGGCTGACCACCTCTGCGATTATAACAATTATACTATGTGTTTCTTAAAGGAATCTTAAAATTAGATGGTTTTACCAAAAAACATTGTTTTTCAGAATAACTCATATTAAAAAAGGCTTTTGGATATACTAAACGTAATGGATACTGTCTGCATGGCTGCTTACTATTTCAGCAGAGCGATCCGCTTGCTGCGTGTCGAAAACCAATTTGACAAAGCGTTGCAATCGTGCTATAATGTAAGCAATCTAACGTTCATATCGGAGGAATTATTATGGCAAATATCTATAGATCGGCGGATCAGCTGATCGGCAAGACACCGCTGCTGGAGTTGTCACATATTGAAACGCAGGACGGACTGGAAGCAAGGGTGCTTGCGAAGCTCGAGTATCTCAACCCAGCAGGCTCCGTCAAGGACAGGGTGGCAAGGGAGATGCTGGATGATGCGGAGGCTTCGGGAAAGCTGAACGCTGATTCCGTGATCATCGAGCCGACAAGCGGCAATACGGGCATAGGCCTTGCGGCAGTTGCTGCGGCAAGGGGCTATCGTCTTATCATTGTCATGCCGGAAACCATGTCGGTAGAACGCCGTCAGCTGATGAAGGCTTACGGTGCGGAGCTTGTGCTGAGCGAAGGTGCAAGGGGTATGACGGGTGCAATCGAAAAGGCTCAGGAGCTTGCAGATTCGATTCCGAACAGCCTGATTGCGGGACAGTTTGTCAATCCTGCAAATCCTGAGGCACACCGCAAAACGACCGGCCCAGAGATTTTCGAGGACACGGACGGAGAGGTGGACGTTTTCGTGGCAGGCGTCGGAACGGGCGGCACGATCACGGGCGTCGGCGAATATCTGAAGTCCCGCAAGCCTTCGGTGAAGATCGTTGCAGTGGAACCGGCGGATTCCCCCATTCTTTCCGGCGGAAAGGCAGGCCCCCACAAGCTGCAGGGCATCGGTGCGGGATTTGTGCCGGAGGTACTGAACACAGAAATTTATGACGACGTGATGACCGTTACGACTGAGGAAGCATTTGCTGCAAGCCGACGGCTTGGCACTGCCGAGGGTATCCTTGTCGGAATTTCCTCCGGTGCGGCAGCCCATGCCGCAATCACACTTGCGAAGCGTCCGGAAAACAAGGGAAAGACCATCGTAGTTCTGCTGCCGGACACGGGTGATCGCTATCTGTCCACGGAATTGTTTGCTGAATAGAGTGAAGTACACCCAAAAACTATAATATTTCTTGAGCTTTCCCCCGCCGAAGGCGGGAGAAAGCTCATAAATACGTTCTTCCAACCCGCTAAAGCTATTTTTGACAATCTGAAACGCCTTATCCCAAAGGATAAGGCGTTTTTGTTGTTATTCACTTTCTATCCCAGCAGTTTTCTGTACTGACTGGGTGTGCAGTCCGTTGCTGCAACAAACTGCCGCATGAAATACTTGCTGTCATCATAGCCGCATTTTTCGGCAATGGACGCAATGTTCATGGAAGTAGTAAGCAGGAGATGCCTTGCCAGAGAAATTCTGACATTGATGCATTCCTGATGGAAGCTGATACCGAAGCAGTCCTTGTAGATCTTACGCAGATAATTGGTACTGAGCAGCTGCTGTTTTCCAAGGGTGTCCAGCGAGAAAACATTCTGCGGCTGCTTGTAGATCTGATCGCGGATCGCCAGCAGTGCCATATAATGCGGGTGTGTGCGGCGTATGGAGATTTCCCGAATCTTTTCTTCCAGTAAAATGCGTACGTTTTCTTCCGCCTGCGTATATGTACAGCCTTCCGGAAGCTGTGCCGCAGCACAGCAGAAGGAATCCAGATTGTAGCGATCCATGTATTCTTCGCAGAAAAGCAGCATATTACTGCATTTTTCAGCGATCATATCAGCGGATGCTGTGTCGTTGCGGACAAAACAAAGGAAGGTGTTTTCGCCGATCCTGCCGCAAATACCGGAAGGGCGACAGCAATTCTTCACTGCATCCGCAGCGTTGAGCAGTGCTTTGATCTTATGTTTCTTGGACAGATCGGAGAAATTATCCGAATCGTTCATGCATACACGGAGCATCAGAACATATACGCCCTTATCTCCGGAATTTGCCATCATGGACTGGAAGGCGTTCTTCAGACCGCTCTCGTTGTACATATTCAGCATGGTGTCGTGATGCTCCGAAAGGTTGCGGCACTGCAGAAGATACTGAATATCATTCTTCATACGCAGGAATTCCAGACCGTTGGAAACGGATTTCAGCCAGTTGCGGAACACATCATCATATGTATCGGGCTTTTCGTATTTCAGGACGATATGTCCGAACATATGTCCGTTGAAAAACAGAGGATTAAAATAATATGCCGATGGAATTTCACTGTCTGTGAACAAATCAGCAAACCGATTTTTCTGCGTGACGATGGGCGTGGGGTCCATCCACGGAATGACGCTCCGACAGGTGATCGTATCATCCTGATTCTCGGAATTGCAGTCGTACCAGTGTTCATACAGACAGAGGTAGATGTTCTGTACATAGCGTACCAGAAACTGGAAATCACCAATCACCTTGATCAGTTCTTCGAGTGTGGTGCAGACCGTCAGCTTCTGTTCCATCTGGTTGAATAGATTCCATGTGTCGTATTGTTTTTTGATGCGGGCAGTTTTCAGCTCGTCATGCAGCTGCATTCTGTATTTGCCGCAGGAACAGCTGGTGCCGAAAATAAATTTACCCTTCGGCGGCGTAAATGACGGCCGAGGATCGCCCTGCAGAATGCCGTACAGCATCTGCACTGCGGATTCGCCAAGCTTTTCTCTGTTACGCTGGTAGGTAGTCAGAAGCGGCGAATGCAGGAAACGTTCACGCACATACTCATATCCGACAACGGTCATCCGATCGGGGAGTACCACATGATGCTCCAGCAGCTCGTCGATCAGACCGTATGCCATATAGTCATTGGCACAGACGATCGCCTGCGGATACGGCAGCTCACCGGTGACATACCGTTTGGCAAGTGCCTGCCCGGAATTCATCCAGAAATCGCCGTAATGTACCTTCTGCGGATCGTATGCGATCCCATGGCTCTCAAGGGCTTTTCTGTAGCCGTTTACACGATAATGTGAAACATCAATAAAATCATAGCCTGTCAGAATATCAATGTCCGTGAAACCATGTTCCTCAATCAGATGATTGGTGACATCTTCAATGTCATTTTCATCGCTCGTGTTGATGAATCGGAAATTAGGCTGATCGAATCCTGGAAGTGCCATTCCGACAATGAGCGTCGGAATCGTCTGTTTCAGCAAAAGTTCTCTGATATGCCGCTGCAGTTCCTCATTGACAAAGGATTCCGAAAGCAGGATCAGTGCGTCAAATTCGGGTGACTGTATGAGATCGTAGATCTGATTTTCGCAGTTGACATCTGCGTTGTAGTTGTTTGGATTATAGATATTGGAAATAATAACGACATCAATATTGCAGCTCTGTGCCTGTGAGATAATACCTCGCAGAATCTCTCTCTGCTCAATGCTGTTGACTTCGGCTCCGATGACGCCAAATATCATTCGTTTCTTTTTACTCATTTATTCCACCATCCCTGTGAAATCTATATCCATTATAACAGATTTCCTTAATATTGTCAAGAGATAAACCCTCGTTTTATCCACCAAATCGTTATTTTGTGGGTTGTATTGGCGATTTGGAAAGAAAAAGGATTCCCATGCATACGCATGGGAATCCTTGAATGATTACAGATGGAGTTACCCGTTGATCAGCAGACGCTTCATGGCAGCCAGATCGAATGCGTTCAGAACGCCGTCGCTGCAAAGCTCACCCATGTCCCAATCATTCAGTGTACCTACACCGAGCAGGTATTTCTGCATCATGATCACATCGGCAACCGTAAACTGACCATCGGCATTGACGTCGCCGATGATGCTTGCTTCTTGGAATGCAGGTTCGAGAACAAATTTCTGTCCGTCGCCGCCCCAGTAATTCCACTGGCAGATATTGGCACCGTCCTCAAGACTGATCTCATACACATCCGCACAGGACTTTCCGCCGGAAACCACGCTCAGCAGGGAATAGGAACCGTCCTTGTTGCACTGGAGGGCGAATTTCTGGGAATCATCCCCGCTGTATGCAGCAAGTGAAATATTTGCACCGTCTTCCGCCGAACCGTTTTCTACGGTGAGCACCTTGCCATTCCTTGCCTGTACGGTGTAATTTCCGTCATCCTGACGGGTGAATGTCCAGACAAATTCGGTGCTCTGGACTGCGTTTCCGTCACTTTCGGAGAGGAACAGCCCGCTGTTGATGCTGCGGACGGTGTAGGTTCCGTCGGGGATGGACGGATGTACGGGTTCGATGCTCCAGAGCTGACAGTCACCGCCCCAGTAATTCCACTGGTTGATGTTGCCACCGTTTTCCGTTGACCAGTCATAGACGTCAAGGCAGCCCGTATCACCGGAGCTCTTGGATACGATGGCGTAATTCAGACCATCCTTAACGAGTTTCCAGAGCTGATTATCCGTTCCGCTGAATGTCTGCAATTCCACGTTCAGACCGTCATCGGCAGTGTTTCCTGCAACTGCAATGCACTTGGATTCGTCCACGAGGGAAACGATGCGGCAGTAGCCATTTTCTTCGGCGATGAATCTCCACTCCTGATGGGAACCGCCCGATTTGCTCCACTGCTGGATATTGGTGCCGTTTGCGGTATTTCCGTCGGTGAGGTCGATGACCATACCGCTGTGCTTGTTGGAGATATAGTAATTCACACCGCTGAGAAGGTCGGTGTTTCCGATCTTCACGCTCGTACCCGTTCCGGAGATGGAATCCATGTTGTACACGAGCTTGCTGTTCTGATTGGTGTAATCCACAAGAGATTCACGGTCTTTTCCCGTGTAAGCGGAGGTTTTCACTCCCCAGATGGTCTGGTTGTTGTTGCCGACTGCCGTGAAGGACATGACCTTCCTGCCGTTTTCATCCTGTGCAGCGAGGAAGTGCCCGCTGTACTTCTGTCCGTCGATGATGAGCATTGCCGCAGAGCCGTCCTCTGCCTGCGTCCAGCTGCCGCTGACCGCACCGCTGATGGAACCATCTGCATGGAGGGTGATGCCGCTGTAGCGGTGGATCTCCTTTGATGTATCAAGTCCGTGGTTGATGTATTCGTAATCGCCCACAATATCGGTCGTTTCATAACCGCCTGCGGAAATTGCGTCGCCACTGTATTCAAAGGGAGCAACCACGGGCCATCCTTCCTGATTGAAGTACATGGAATGCACCTTGACCTCATGGTATTCCGTGCCGGCGTTGAATCTTGTGTGATAGATCAGATACCACTGTCCATCGTCATC
>JAZOBK010000006.1:0-6306 GCA_045595985.1 Oscillospiraceae bacterium | reverse complement strand
ACAACTCCCCGACTCCCGTCGGCGTTGCAACTACTCTATTATATCACATTCGCTTCAGTTTGTCAAGCACTTTTTTCAAAAAACTTTTTTTGATTTTTTTGCTCAACTTCCTCGCTCCTGTGTTTCCCCTGTCCTTCGTGGGTTTTATTCCCTCGTTCGACAGCTTTATTATTATATCACGCTTTCTCCTTTTTGTCAAGTAGAAGAAATTCTGCTTTTTCGCTTTTGTTTTATGCACAATGGATAAACCGCCGCACCGTGTTGGTGCAGCGGCGTATCAAACAGATCAGTTCCAAGGGTAGTCCAGTTTCAGTATTTTCATTTCATCGGAATTCTCAGCCGGTTTGTATTTGATGACAATCTCCTCAAACATCCAATAAACCTCGAAGTTTTCGCCGATACAGATTTCATTTCCATCATCATCCTGCATATACTCATAATTGCCGGCAAACGGCATATAGCTGTCTTCCTGCGGAACGGAGATCACTTTATCTGCCAGATATCCGGTACAGTCCGTACCGGGGAGGAGCCAGCCGATTTCCATTTCATATTCATCACGGAACTGATACACATTCGCATAGACGCCCGGATGGTAGCCGTCGGGACTGCTGATCATCTGGTATTCGCCGTGCATTTCATCCGCATTGGAAGAGTTTTTTCTCAGCACGACCTGTGCATCCTCCGCATCCTTCTTATCCAGTACTGCCGTGTGAAGAATCTGCTCGACGCAGCCATAGCTCTTTGTCGTCCACGCATTGATGGTAATCGTCCCCCCCTTCTTCATTGCCGTTCCGTTGCATGTATAGCCGGGTGCGTGACCCCATGCAAGCTCCATATATAATGCGTTTTCCTCGAAGAATTCCGCAGGATATTTCTCGGCATACACCGCTGTGCCATCTTCGGTAAGAGACTGGCTCAGAAAACGCTTCAGTTCCTCTGCCGAACGGATCATCGCATCGTCCCAGACTCTGTTCGCAGCGATTGTGTACACGGATTCGGTTTCCAGCGTAATGCTGACAGGCTGTGCATCCTTCTCAACCCATTCCACCGAATCGCCGTCAAAGTCGGATTTCGCAACTGCAACCTGCACGAGTGCTTCGCTTTGAACCTCCGTTTCCATTTCGGAATAGGAATAACAAATCTGCAAGGTGCCGCCGGTAAGCGTCACATCGGCTGTATCAACGCTTACAGCTTCGTGATCCCCAAGCGGAAGAATTGCGAACAGAAGGGTGTTTTCCGCAAAGAATGCTTCGTCATAGGTTTTTTTGAAGGAACGCACGACCGCATCACCGAGCAATTCACCAAGCTTTTCTTCAATATCCGAAGTAGTGCGGAGAACGAAGCTCTCCCCATTTCTCATTGCAGCGAGCCCCGCATTGCTCAAAGCCGCCGTAACATCCACGGTGCAGGATGCCGCAAGCTTTTCTGCGGGTTTTGATTCGGTCGGCTGCTTTTCGGGCACACGTTTTTCAATCAGCTTTTTCTTGACGATCGCAAGGTCGAAGGCATTGACCACGCTGTCATTTGTCATGTCCAGCTTTTTGTGCTGTGCCTTATCGAGCTTTCTGCCGCACAGCAGATACTTCTGCAGTGCAACTGCATCCACAACTGCAAGCTCTCCGTCTGCCTTTTCAAACGACAACCACCTGAACAGATCATCGGGATCCTCATTCGGATTCAAAGTACACGCCGCTTTGATCAGGAGATTGTCATAGACAAAATGGAAATAACTTCTCTCATCGTCAAGCTCTCTGCCGACAATGGCGGGCGTTTCCGTGCCGTTTACATTCAATGTGATCTCTTCCCTGTCATAATAGGAGGGATATTCCACATCATACTCCAGATACGGATTCAGTGAATCCATCAGTGCACATATTCCATTTTCCTGTGCAAGTGCCACCTGCTCATCCTCAAGATACTGCACCACAATGTAGTCCCAATCTTCAAGTGCAGGATGATAATAGACCGCCGGAAGACCAAAAAGATCCGATATATAGAAGTTGAGGGCTTTTCCTCCATCAAGTCCGTTCCCCATCGGCTCACCCTTGAAGCACGGCACGGGTACGCCGTTTTCCCGCCAGAGGGCAAGTGCCTTTTCAAATCCGCCCGCATTCTCGGTATAATACTGTTCTTCGATCCTTTCAATCAGATCCGGTGTGAATGTTGTTTGCAGTGAATCCGCCATTTCCTCTGCAGACTGGTAGGAATGGTGGAAATAAGCGGGTGGTACCATTGCTGCTGCGGAAATGCCGCCGGTCGATACGCTCATGATCGCCGTTGTTAATGCTGCTAAAATTCGTTTGCTGTGTTTCATATGATTCTCCCCTTTTCAATGTAGTATTGCAGTGTTCATACACTACTATTATAACAACAGAAATAGGGAAATATTGGGTATTGTTTTGTGAACATTTTGTAAAGTTTTGCAAACCGTCATTCCGTCCGTTCCGGCAGTGTAAAAGTCACAGTCCAGTCGCCCGCAACATTATCCGAGTGCTTTCTAAAATCACCATACAGGCGGCAGTCAAGCAGCTCCTCCTCGCTGATGTCGAACAAATAATCCGTGTACTGTGATGTAAGATCATGGATCTTGCTCTTATCCTCACAGCCGTACATCCCCGCAAGCGGCTCGATTCTTGTCCCATCCGCCTTCAGAAGGCTGACAGTGCCGGTATTCAGGTCGTCCAGCTCCTCAAAATGCATCTGCATATGCAGCAAGCCATCACGATAACCCGCACCCGTAAATGCTACACTTTCTGCAGGAGTCGGCGTTTTCGCTGACGGCTTGAGCATGATGAACTGCGTCTTTTCCCGATAGGCTTCCCATTCGGGATTCTCAAAAAGTGCATAAACCTGCAGTTCTTCGTTTTCGCAAAATTCCGCATTGGCAACTGCGGATTGCAGATCCACCATATCCAGCTCGCCTTCCCAGTGAATTTCTTCACCATACACATGATCCAGCGAGAAGATTACTTCATCTCCCGGCGTCAGTTCGCCATGGAGCACCTCAATTTCCAGCAGCATGGTCAGGGTTTTATGTTCCGTATCATATCCTGTATAGTTACATGAAGCGATACTGCTTTGACTGTATTCCGAAAGCGACGGCACCATAAGCCGAAAACTGCTGACGATATTCTCCCCCATATTCAGTCTGTCCGCCTCCAGATCCTGCATGGTGACATAAACCTCCACCGTATTCTCACGGAAATAGATCGCTCCGACCTCCATGCGGATCCCATTGCTCTCACAGGTCATTTCCACAGGCTTGAACAGCTCCGCCGTCTGCGGAGAGATCTTATACAGTACATGATAGAACGCCGGCACATTCGCCGCAAGCACGGGAACACTCCCAACCATCACAAGGCAGGCTGCAGCTGCGGCAATCCCTGTGTATTTCAGAATCGGTCTGCGTTTCGGTTTTGCAGCGGATTCCACTGCTGCGGTGATCAAAGCCGCATCGGGCTGAATACGTTCCTGCATCTTCAAATAGGTTTCTTTCATCATACGAATTCCTCCTTCAGCATTTCTTTGAGTTTTTCCCTTGCTCTTGCAAGACGAGAACGGATGGTGGATGGCTTGCAATGCAGAATTTTTGCAATTTCCTCCGTGCGGTATCCCTCGTAATAATAAAGGTGGATCACAGCACGGTAATGGGGTTCCAGCTCCCGCAGGGCGGCATCAAGCCTGTGTTCTTCCTCCGGAAGCACTGCTCCCGCCGTTTCTTCAAGTGAAACCGTGTGACGCTTCCAAGCAGAATTAAGGTGATTCTTTGCACAATTCGCCGTTACACGAAGCAGCCATGCTTTGCAGTGGGTTTCGCTTTCAAGCTTTGGATTTCTCCTCACATAGCGGAGGAACACTTCCTGAAAAATATCCTCCGCATCGCTCCGATTGTGCACATAAGAATACGCAAGCCGATAGACCGCATCTGCATACTGCCGGATGATCCGTTCGGTTTCTTCCTGATCTTGTTTGTTCCGATGCATTGTGTTCGCCTCCTTTACTTAGAATACCGTGCAGCCCGCCGTTTTGTTGCATAGGAGGAAAAAATTTTAAAAAAATCCTCCGGCAATACGCCGGAGGAAATATGCAGTATTACTTCATCGCATCCATTCGCATACGCACATAGGTTTCCAGATAATCCGCAGTCTTTTCGATACCGAGACGGCTGGCATTGATGGTAATATCATAGCCTCTGGAATCGCCCCACTTGATCGGGCAGTGATAATTATGGTATGCTCTGCGTTTTTTGTCATGGCGGTACATAATAGCACCCGCCTCCCTTTCAGAAACACCACGCTTTTCCTGCACGAGCTTCAGCTTATCCTTCACGTCAGCAAGGATGAAGATCGTCACAAGACCGGGATAATCACGGAGAATATATTCCGCACAGCGGCCAACGACAACAAAGGATTCGCCGCTTTCCGCCTTCTGCTTGAGATAGTCGAACTGGAACTCCGCAATGACCTCCTCGGGGGAATTGGACATACCACGGACGGTACGGGAAATCAGCAGATTTCTCGGACGTTCATCGTACTTGTGCAGCTTCTCCACATCCACATTCTTGTGGGTTGCGATCTCATCAAGCATATTTCTGTTGTACAGCGGAATGTCGAATTTCTTCGCCAGTGCCAATGCAATGTTGTGACCGCTTGTGCCGTATTCACGGCTGACTGCAATGATCAGTTGTTTTTCCATACTCTGCACCTCCTGCATTATTATATTACAAATATACTGCACAAATGTAAATCATACTGATGACAAGTGCGATCAGCGTTGCCGGCACCATCTTCTTGCAGTACTCACCCCATCCGATGGGATGACCTGCCTTCGCAGCGGCTGCCGTACCAACAACATTTGCAGACGCACCGATGGGTGTTGCACTTCCGCCGACGTCCGTGCCCATGGCAAGCGACCATGCAAGGGTATCCAGACTGATGCCGGTCGTTGCCGCAAGACTCTTAATAACCGGAACCATGGTTGCCGCAAAGGGAATATTATCAATAAATGCACTTGCAACGGCAGAGAGCCAGATGATGATGATGACCATCAGCTGATAGTTTGTTCCGCAGATCTTACTGATGAAATTTGCAATGACTACAAGTACACCCGTATGCTCCAGACCGCCAACCACGATGAACAATCCAACGAAGAACAGCAGCGTCTTGTAATCCACCTTTTTTAGGACTGTCAAAACGTGCTTTCCGGAGGTAATGACAGTCACAAGTGCAACTGCAACGCCAATGAATGCCACCGTAAGTCCCGTAGAAGAATGGGTGATCAGCAGTGTTATCGCTGCAAGGAAGATCAGAACATTCACAACAAAGCCACCTCGATCGGTGATGGCACTTTCAGGGGACGGGAGCTTGGAGAAATCCGTTGCCGTTCCGCCGCCGGAAGATAATTGCTTACGCATAACCAGATAAAAATAGGCAACAATAAATACAAAGGAAATCAGTGCGATCACACCGGTATTCATCACGAAATCCATGAAGGAATAATGCAGATTGGAACCGATGATGATATTGGGCGGATCACCGCACATGGTGGCAGAACCGCCGAGGTTTGCACAGAACACCTCCGACAGGATCATTGGTACGGGATTGAATCCCAGAAGTCTTGCCAGCTCAATCGTAACAGAGGCAAGGAACAGGATTACGGTGATACTGTCAATGAACATGGCAAGGATGAACGACATGGTCATGAATGCCAGAAAAATCGGAATTGTTTTATAGCGAACCATTTTTGCGATACGCATACAGAGCCAGCGGAAAAATCCGACTCTTGCCATTCCCTCGACCATGATCATCATGCCGCCGAGGAACAGGATGGTCGCCCAGTCCACGCCGCCGGATTCGGATTCCGCACCGGTGGTACGCCAGAATTCCGCAGTGGCGAGTGCCTTGAGATTGAGAATATCCCAGATCGCACCGACATCCTTCATACAGATGCCGAACACCACCACAAGGGTGAGCAGACCTGCACCGAGAGTCACATAATGTTTTTCGATTTTTTCCGTAATGATCAGTATGAACATTGCCACGAATATGACAATGGCAGCAATTTGAGCAATCATTGCAGACTCCTTTCATCATGTCGCTGTTCCATTCAAATGAAAACAGAAATGAGCTTGATTTGGCTTATGCATGACACAAACCCTCTTAATTATATCTCACAAGAAATAAAAGTCAAGCGGCTTTCATAAAGTTTTTCATTTTTTGTAGACTTGCACATTTTCCTATCAAATTTCCACCATTTACTTGTAATTTTGCCACTGTACCCCTCAATCTTCTTTTGTTCTTTACTTTA
>JAZOBK010000005.1:0-10218 GCA_045595985.1 Oscillospiraceae bacterium | reverse complement strand
GTGGATGTCGGGTTCGTTGTCGGAATAACAGCTGCAACCACGCCGATGGGTTCAGCAATTGTAATGGTGCCAAACACCTTATCCTCCTCAATCACACCGCAAGTCTTGGTGTTCTTAAACGCATTGTATATATATTCTGCTGCATAGTTGTTCTTGATGACCTTATCCTCAACAACGCCCATGCCAGTTTCTTCCACTGCCATCTTTGCCAACGGGATTCTTGCATGGTTCGCCGCAACTGCCGCAGCCTTGAAAATCCGATCCACCTGCTCCTGTGTGTAGGTTGCAAATTTTGCCTGTGCAGCACGAACTTCACGGATCTTCGCCATCAGTGCGTCCACGCTGTCTACCAGAACTTCTGTTTTGGCAGTTGTATTTGCATCTTTCATAGTTTTCCTCTCCATTCTAAAGCATTCGGAATTTGTCATGATTTCTGGAATGTTTTCCCATCCCTACTATCATTGTAACACATTGTTATATTATTGTCAATGGTTTTCTGCCTATCGTTCAGCCATTTTTCATCAAAAATCGTCCGGAAATTTATGCATATGTCACAATTGCATTCTGCAGTTAGTATATGCAGAATATTCCGTACTATTCGGACTGCAGTTCTATTTACAGTGTACAACATTTCAAATCGTTTGTCAAGTATTTTCAGGGAATGGATTCCTCCGAAAAACAAGAAAAACTGTACATAAAACAAAACTACCCTGCTCTTTACACAGGGTAGTTTTGAAAAATAGCATTACTTTCCGAGAACACTTTCAAGGCCTACAATGAACTTCAGGATCAGCAGGGAATCCGGAGCATCCGGCTTGCCGTTCAGATTGCAGTCGGCATTTGCTGACTGCTGTGCGTCCAGAGAGATACTGCCGAGCAGGCTTCTGTTAAGAACGATAACATCAAGGATATCCACGTCATCATCCAGATTGACGTCACCATAAAGCACCTCTGCATCCGCAGGCGGTTCCGTTGTGGGAGGCTCTGTTGTCGGAGGCTCTGTTGTCGGAGGCTCCGTTGTCGGAGGCTCCGTCGTCGGAGGTTCCGTCGTCGGAGGTTCTGTCGTGGGAGGTTCTGTCGTGGGAGGTTCTGTAGGAATCTCGACTTCCTTCTCCACGCCAAAGACTGTATAATTCACGCAATAGGAGGACATACCATTCTGTCCGAGGGTAACCTTATCGCCTGCATTGACTTCCTTGGAATAGAACTGGAAGGTAACCTCATTGCTGCTTGCGGCAGTCATATTCGTCAGTGTCCAGCTGCACATCCATGACGGCAGGGGAGTTACACGGGTATCCATTGCAATATAGATCGTTGCATCCTTTGCAGCAACAAATGTTGCGATATCGCCCGTATTATACTTCGCATCACAGCCCGTCAGAATGGACTGTGCCCCTTCAAGTTCTGACGGAAGCTGAATATAGGTGAAGTCACGGTCACCGAAGATTTTATCATTCGTTTTCGTTTCCAGATCAATTGTCCAGTACTGCTTGGTATCATCCGTTACATTCAAATCCTCAAACAGACTGCCGCTGATATTCAGACGCCACTTCTGGTCAGCATTGCCGTTGCTTTCCCACTGGAGTACGTTCGCACCGTCTGCCTTAGAACCTTCATAAACGCCAAGTGCACTCTGATCGGTTGTAACCTTTGTATAGATCGTGTAGGAGCCATCGCTGTTGCTGACAAACTTAAAGAGCTGTGCATCGCTGTTGGTGTTGCTCCAGATACCGATATTCGTGCCGTTGTCGGGCTTACCGGAATCGAGATCGAGCAGATAGGTCTTTCCGTCACCGACCTCGGAATAGAGGTAGTAGTAACCGTCGCCTGCATCCTCAAACTTCCAGACTCTTGCACCCGATGTACCCTGCTGCACGTTTGTACCGTCAGCAGCTGCGGAATCTGCAACTTCCAAATACAGACCGCTGTTGACATTCTTGATGGTGTACTGATAATTGGTGTCGATCTTCGCACCGATCTTGCCGCCGATGGCTACACTGCCGTTCGGACGGTTCGGGAGGTTTGCGTCAGAACCGAGGTAGAAGCTCGGGTTCGGAGGCTGGTTGTAGGCAGTATTCTGTGCAGAAACCTGCATTCTGTACTGTGCATCATGCATCAGTGTTGTGATGCGATAGTCGGTATCATAAGTGGTTGCGAAAATTCTGACAGAATTGCCATCGGCAGCTCTCAGTATCAATTCCTCACGCCAGTCACCGAAAATATCAGCGGACAGGCTGGGAGTTGCCTTTGTGGAATTACAGGTGAGATAACCGGTGGTTGTCAGCAGACTGGAGATCTTACCGCTTGCATTCATATCGGAAATGGTTGCCGGTGAAGCGTTGCCGCCGTCAAGAATTTCTCTCTCAAGGTCGCCGTCCCAGTA
Source organism: Oscillospiraceae bacterium (assembly GCA_045595985.1). Classification (GTDB taxonomy): domain Bacteria; phylum Bacillota; class Clostridia; order Oscillospirales; family Ruminococcaceae; genus UBA3855. The sequence goes on along the minus strand of JAZOBK010000005.1, from coordinate 7,835 downwards.
GATCATGAAGTTAACCGCCGGAACATCTGCGGAAAGTGCAGTGCCTGCACCGTTGAAAATTCTGCCCATTCCCCAGAACTCGCCGCCGTTGTTGCCTGACCAGACGTTACCTGCGGCACAACGGCCTGTATCCTTGGAGTTATCCACATGGAAAATGGTATTGCCGTTAGCGGCGTCGATCAGCGTCACGCCGTAGGGGGGATTCTCATGGCACATCCACAGTTCCTGACCGGGACGATCAGGCAGGAAATCACTCAGATGCATTGCATCGCCGTGACCACGTTTGGTACACCACAGCACCTTACCGTTATCATCCAGACAAGTGGAACCGAGGATCAGCTCCTGTCTGCCGTCACCGTCAACATCGGCGGGCATACAGTTGTGGTTACCGTTGCCGTAGCCGGGGGCGGAGGAATTGTATCCAGTATCGAACGCCCAACGCTTTACGAGCTTCTTGTCCACAACGTCATACGCAACGGCGGTCATTCTGGTGTAGTAGCCTCTGACGGAAACCGCACTGGGCTTTACGCCGTCAAGGTATACAACTGCACCGAGGAATCGGTCGCAGCGGTTGCCGTAATCATCGCCCCATGTGGACTTGGAAACCTCGCCTCTGGGGTGCTCATAATCAACGGTATGGAGTGCCGCACCCGTTGCACCATCGAACAATGTGTAATACTCAGGGCCAGAAAGAATGTATCCGCCGCTGTTTCTATAATCGGCATTGGCATTGCCGATCACCTTACCCGTGCCATCCACGGTAGCATCAGCAGTCTTACAGGTCATCTCTGCCTTACCGTCCATATCAAAGTCAGCAACGAGGAACTGCGTATAATGTGCACCGGCACGGATGTTTCTGCCAAGGTCGATACGCCAGAGCTTGGTGCCATTGAGCTTATAGCAGTCGATGTACACATTTCCGGTCACGCCGCCCTTTGAGTTGTCCTGTGAGTTGTTGGGATCCCACTTAACAAACAACTCATACACACCGTCGCCGTCAACGTCGCCGACGGAGCAGTCGTTCGGAGAATAAATATCGCCGGGCTTGTCAAGCCTAACATCAAAATAATTGCCGCCCGATGTGAAATTGCAGGTTGCTTCGTTGACCTTGGAAGTTCCCGAATAGGTTTCCACACGGTACTTGCTGGAAGCATTGCCGCCTGCATCCAGAAAACAGGTCGCATCCCCTGCATTACTGGTGTAGACAAGTGTATCATCACGATACAGCTTGAAAATTGCATTATCCGGATCATTCGCCAGAAAACGCCAGCTTACAAGCATTCCGGAACCTGTGGACACAGCAGTGATACCTCTGTCGAGTTTCTCAAGATATGCACCGGAAGCCGCCGAAGCCTCCTGCTCCGTTCTTGGTACGATTCCGCTGCATAGTGATAGTCCCATCACGCCTGCAAGCAGAACAGCTCCAAATTTCTTTTTCATACCATTCCACCTCATCATTCATAGTCTGTGCAAATGCAGCACATTTTTGCTATACAATTATATTATATATGATAATTTTCACAATGTCAATCTATTTTTTCAATTTATGGATTTTTTCATTTCAATCAGCTTCCAATGAATGAATTGACAATTTATACATATTCACTGCAAACAACTATGGCGATACCCCGATATGGGGTATCGCCATTCTCTTATCCAAGCATTGCTTCGATCTGTTCTTTGCTCTGATAACCAACGGAGGTTTTGACGGGCTCTCCGTCCCTGAACACCATCAGCGTCGGAATGCTGGCAATTCGGAATCCTGCGGCAAGTGCAGGCTGTTCGTCCACATTGACCTTGCCCACCTTGACCTTGCCCGCATACGCCTCGGCAATTTCCGCAACAATCGGCGAGAGCATCATGCAGGGACCGCACCACGTTGCCCAGAAATCCAGCAGCACGGGAATATCGGATTTCAGCACCTCTGTTTCAAAATTTTCCGCTGTAATTGTAATTTCACTCATCATAAAATCCACCTTTACTGTATTATTTTGCAATTCTGATCGTACCGCCGCCGACCACGGTATCCCCCTGATACAGCACGACCGCCTGCCCCTTCGTCACCGCACGCTGCGGTTCATCGAATTTCACATACAGACGCCCATCCTCCGTCTGCCAAGCAGTCGCAGGCTGCTCTTTATGGCGGTAGCGAATCTTCGCAAGCACACGGATCGGTTCTGTTATTCTGTCGCAGGTGATCAGATTCACTCGGTCTGCCACAAGCGTATCCGTATACAGATCCGCATTCTCGCCCAGAACCACTCGGTTCTGCTCGGTGTCAATATCGCAGACATAGATCGGATGCCCTGCGGCAATGCCGATTCCCTTACGCTGTCCGATCGTATAATGCACGATTCCGCGATGTGTGCCAAGGACATTCCCCTGCGTATCAGTGAAGGTACCCTCCGGAAAGCTTTTCCCCGAAAACCGCTCAATGAATCCCACATAGTCCCCATCTGGCACAAAACAGATGTCCTGACTGTCCTTTTTACGGGCGGTAATAAATCCGTTCTGTTCGGCGATCTCACGCACCTTGGATTTCTCCAGTCCGCCCAAAGGAAAACGGATGTGCCGAAGCTGCTGCGGAGTGAGCGTATAGAGAAAATAGCTTTGATCTTTTGCAGCATCCACTGCTTTTTTCAGAACAAATCGCCCATATTTCTCATCCCATACCACCTGTGCGTAATGTCCGGTGACGACATAATCCAGCCCCAGCTCATGCATTTTTTTCAGCATACTGTCAAATTTCAGACAGCGGTTGCATTCGACACAGGGATTGGGGGTTTCACCCCTCTCATATGCCTGCACGAACTGTGCCATCACATCGCTGCGGAAACGCTCGGAAAAATCAAACACATGATGCTTTATACCAAGTCTTGCCGCAACCGCCGCCGCATCTGCGGCATCATCGGGAGCACCGCAGGTTTTTTCACAAACGATCGAATCTCCGCTTGTGAACAGTTTCATGGTTGCACCAACGCATTCATATCCCTGCTCCAGCATCAGGAAAGCAGCCACGGAGCTATCCACGCCGCCGCTCATGGCAATCATTGCCTTTTCCGCCATCTTAACCTCCCAGTGCAATCATTGCATCAATGCACTTTCTGGCATCGGCAATGGTCTGCTCATTCATGAGGATCTCCTCCCCTGCTTCGCCCTGCAGTACACGGTACACATCCATCAGTGTAGTTGCCTTCATGTTGGCACAGATGAGATTCATCGAAAGCGGGTAGAACCGCTTGTCGGGGCAGTCGTACTGCAGATGCTCCGCAATACTGATCTCTGTACCGATGATGAATTCCTTTGCATCGGACTGCTGTGCATACTTCATGATCGCCGTTGTAGAACCAACAAAATCCGCTGCAGCGGCAACCTCCGGAATACACTCGGGGTGCACCAGAAGCTCTGCCTCGGGATAACGTGCCTTTGCGGCATTCACTTCATCCGGCGTCACTGCCGCATGGATCGGACAGCCGCCGTTGAGGAGTTTGATCTTCTTATGGGGCAGCATTTTTGCCACATAAGCACCCAGATTGCAGTCGGGTATGAACAATATCTTATCATTTGGGATCTGCCCGACGATCTTCACTGCCGATGCGGAAGTCACACAGACATCGCAGATGGTCTTGAGGGCAGCCGTCGTATTGACATAGGCTACGACCGTATAATCAGGGTATTCCTCCCGAATGCCGGCAATCATCTCTTTGCTCATCTGTTCCGCCATGGGACAGCCTGCCACAGAGCTGGAAAGCAGCACCTTTTTGTCGGGTGAAAGGATCTTCACGGTTTCTGCCATGAAACGCACACCGCACATGAGCATAGTATGTGCCTTTTCCTGTGCACCCCACACGCTCAGCTGGTAGGAATCGCCCACATAATCGGCAATTTCACAGATCTCTCTTGCCTGATAGCTATGGGCGAGGATGCAGACGCCCTTTTCTTTTTTGAGTTTTACAATTTCTTCCTGTATTTTCGCTGTAGTCATGGTGTTACCGCCTTTTATCTATTATGATTCATTTGTATTACTTTTATTTTACCCGATTACAGGGGGATTGTCAAGTAGCAAATAACCTCAAAAAATATGCTCCGCCGCAGGCGGAGCATATTCCGAATATTATAACTTTTTTGTCATCAGCACATGGAAACGTTTTTCCTCAAAACAGACATCGCCCTTTTATGTGCAGCCGCATTTTGCCATATCACAGCACCTTGGACAGAAATTCCTGAAGTCTGGGATTCTTGGGATTTGCAAAGAACTCCTGCGGTTCGTTCTCCTCCATGATCTTACCATCATCCATGAAAACTACACGGGATGCCACTTCACGGGCAAAGCCCATTTCATGCGTTACGACCACCATCGTCATGCCCTCCTCGGCAAGCTCACGCATGAGCTCAAGCACCTCGCCGACCATCTCGGGATCCAATGCGGACGTCGGCTCGTCAAACAGCATGACTTCGGGATTCATCGCAAGTGCTCTTGCAATGGCAATACGCTGCTTCTGTCCGCCGGAGAGCTGATTCGGGTACTGGTCTGCTTTGTCGGAAAGCCCGACCTTCATAAGCAGTTCATCCGCCTTTGCATCCGCATCCGCCTGCGACATGAGTCCGAGTTTCACGGGAGCGAGGGTGATATTCTTCCGAATCGTCAGATGCGGAAACAGGTGGAAATGCTGGAACACCATACCCATTCTCTCACGCACCGAATAAAGCCGGCTGTCGGACATTGCCGTCAGATCCTCATCGTTGAACAGGATCTGTCCGCCCGTGGGCTGCTCCAGACGGTTCAGACAACGCAGGAACGTACTCTTACCCGAACCGGACGGGCCGATGATAACCACTTTTTCGCCCCGTTCGATCCTTGTGGTGATACCCTTGAGAATGTGCAGATCGCCAAAATGCTTATGCAGTTCTTTAACCTCGATCACTCTTAGACAGCCTCCTTTCCAGTTTGGACACGAGTCCGCTGAGGATCATGACCATAATCAGATAAATCAGTGCAACTGCGATCAGCGGCAGAAATGCCTCATATGTTGCACTTCGGATAATGTCGCCGCCCTTGGTCAGATCCGTCAGGGCAATGTAGCCCGCAACGGAGGTTTCCTTGAGCAGTACGATGAATTCATTTGCAAGTGCAGGCAGGATATTGCGGAATGCCTGCGGCAGAATGATGTGGATCATGGTTCTCGGGTAATTCAGACCAAGGCTTGCTCCTGCTTCAAACTGTCCATTGTCGATGGACATGATGCCGGAACGGACAATTTCTGCTACATAAGCCGCCGAATTGAGTCCGAATGCCAGAACTGCAACAAAAATCTTGTCAATATTGACCGATGCGAAAATAACAAAGTAAATGATCAAAAGCTGTACAACTACGGGCGTACCGCGAATGACGGTCAGGTATATCTTGGCAAGGAAATTCAGAACTCTGAACTTGCCTGTTTTATCATGGGTGGCACGAACGACAGCAATCAGAAATCCCAGAATCACGCCGACAATCACTGCAAAGAAGGTAACGATCAGTGTGGTTTTCAAACCATCGGTCAGATATGTCCAGCGTGATCCTTCAACGAACGTCGAATACAGCTTGTCTGCGAATTGTTCAAGAAAATTCACGGGCAGCCTCCTTAATCCTTGCGGACAATGATCACCTGTGTGGAAACGGCATAGCCCTGTGTGAAGGAAACGTTCTTCTCACGGTCGGGAGTTACGGAAAGACCTGCAACGCCAACATCTGCCTTGCCGGAATCCACGGCTGCGATGATGGAGCCGAATTCCATATTTTCAATCACCAGCTCCATGCCCAGAACATCGCAGACTGCCTGCATCATATCTACGTCGATGCCTACGATCTTGCCATCCTCAATGCTCTCGTAGGGCGGGAATTCCGCATTCGTCGCCATAATGAGCTTGCCGTTGTCACGGGAAACGCTCTCGTCAGGTGTGTAGGATACAAAATCCGCATCATCGCCGATCCAATGTGTGGTGATCTCGTCAAGTGTGCCGTCCTCCTTGAGCTGCGTCAGAGCTGCGTCGATCTTGTCGCCCAGCTCATCATTGCCCTTTTTATAGGCGATCGCATATTCTTCCTCCACGAACGGATCGGGAAGAATCTGCAGGGTATCGTTCTTCTCCACGAAAACCTTAGCAGGCTCACTGTCAATGATCACGGCATCCACCTTGCCTTGCTTGAGTGCCTGTACAGCATCCGCACCCTTGTTATACGGTTCAACGGTCGCTCCTTCCACATCGCCTGCAAATACATAGCCCGTCGTACCGAGCTGGCAGCCGATGGTTTTATTCACAAGGTCGTCTGCATTATGTACGGTGTTTGCGGGTACACTTCCGCAGGCGGTCATGGCTGCCGCCAGCATGGCAGCAGCTGTCATCAATGTAAATGTCTTTTTCATAGCTATCAATTCCTTTCTCTTTTGTGCCGTTATAACACTAACTTCTATTATAATCGAATCTGACAAAAAAAGCAAGTACATTTGGAAATAATCTCTTGAAAATTTCTTGTTTTGCCATAAAATCCGTTCAGTTTTATACCTATTCCTGCATAGTGCATCCCAAACGATTGACACGGACTTTTTTTCATGATAAAATGAAGTCAGAATTATTCAGGGTTTGCCTGAACACAATACACCGTGTAAGGAGCTTGTCTATGAAACAGATGAAAAAACGATTGTTTGTGATCCCGGCACTGCTGTTTTCTTTTTTTCTATCCTCCTGCACTCCTGCGTCCACCGGCTCCGATTCCGTTGAGAACGGCGAAATACGTTCGGAGCTTACCGCTATGAATGCAGTACAGGAAATGGGTATCGGCATCAACCTCGGCAACACGTTTGAAGCCTACTGGGAGGATACCAACAACAAGACAACCGGTGCCTGCACCATCGGAGAGGATACACCGCAGAATTACGAAACCTGCTGGGGTGCGGTCGTTACCACGCAGGAATGCATCAACGGCATGAAGGATGCCGGTTTCAACACTGTGCGTCTGCCCGTATACTGGGGCAACATGATGCCGGATGACGGGAAATTCGTCATCAGCGGCGAATATTTCAGCCGAGTGCAGGAGGTCATTGATTACTGCAGAAATCAGGGGCTTTATGTGGTCATCAACATCCATCACTTTGACGGTTTTCTGATCAACAATTACAGCAAGGATGAGGTTCTGGAAATTACCGAAAGCCTCTGGACACAGATCGCTGAACGCTACAAGGACTACTCCGATTACGTCGTATTTGAGGGATTCAACGAAAGTCTTGGGCAGCAGCGTAAGGGCGATAACCTTTCGGACGACGAACTGTTTGCCTACGTCAACGAGCTTAATCAGATCTTTGTGGACGCTGTCCGCAAAACAGGCGGAAACAATGCAGAGCGTCTGCTGATCATTTCCGGATATAACACCAACATCGACAAGACCACCGACAAGCGTTTTGTGATGCCCACGGATTCGGCTGAAAATAAACTCATGGTTTCCGTCCACTACATTGACAATATCTGCTTCTGGATGAACCAGATCGGCGGTCAATACTGGCTTGATTACAGCAAGAGTCAGTGTGAACTGCTCAAGGCGGCATTCACTGACAAGGGCATTCCCGTATTCATCGGAGAATGCTCCGCAGGCTACCCCAATGAACGCTTTGCCGCAGACGCAATGCACAAGGACAGCTCCGAATGCCTTGAGATCATGCTGGACATGACGGTGGACTACGGTTTTGTTCCCGTTATCTGGGATGTCAATGACAACATGTATTCCCGTACCGAGTATAAACTCAAGTCCGACAGCGATCAGGATGTTGTGACCAAAATTGCAAAGAGAATTGCAGAAA
>JAZOBK010000004.1:0-2105 GCA_045595985.1 Oscillospiraceae bacterium | reverse complement strand
TACCTGTGAGTATATGCTCACCTATATTCTGAAAGATGAGGAACTGAAGCATAGACGGAAGCTCAATGCTGTTCTTTATTACCAGATATTCCGTGAATCCATTCTTCAGCTTTCCGCAGACGGGAGGGGTACCGAAAATATGATCCATGAAAAGGAACTTGCCGTGGCAGGTATTGAAACGACAGAATATCTTACGGCGATAGAAAATGTTCTCAATATGAAATAATTGATTCAAGCCGAGGTGTAATAATGTGCCCCCTGTCAAGTAGACAGACCATACAATATAATTTGTCAGTTACAACTCTAAAAGTGCTTATATAAATCATACATGATAACACAAAAACACCTCGCCGCCGTTCGTCATTGGCAGTGAGGTGTTCTCTTTGTTCCCGGAATGGCAATCGAGGATATGATACAATTATCATACAGTCTCCTAAAAACTGACGCAGTACGGGAAAAATCCCCGCCAAACGCGTTATTGATTTTCACTTTATCATGATGTATACTTAATACAACGGTACCGTAATAAACAACATGGAGATAAATAATGAAAAAATACTTCAGCGAAAATATCAAGAAGCTCCGCCGTACCGCTGACATCACGCAGGAAAAGCTGGCGGAATTTGTGGGTGTTACTCCGCAGACCGTTTCGAAATGGGAACGCGCGGAAACCTATCCCGATATTGAGACTTTACCTGTGATAGCGAATTATTTCGGTGTTACCATAGATGAGCTTCTGGGGAACGATAAAACCCAAACCGATGCAATGATTGACCAATTGATTGCTGATAGTCGGGAAGCCGAACGTCTCGGAGACGGAGAAAAAGCACTCACCATTGCACTGGAAGGTTATAAAAGATACCCATATTCCTATAAGATGATGGATTTCTATACAACTGCACTTCAGTCGTATGCTGTGACGAATGAAAGCTGGCAGGAGCGCAGGCCGGAAATCCGCCGTGTAGCCGAGCTGATTCTTGAAGGATGCACAGTAGAAGACTATCGTTATGGAGCTATCGAGAGCCTGTGCTGTGTCTGCGAGCCTGAGGAAAGAGAAGAAATGCGTAAGAAAATCCCCTCCGGCTTCAATTTCACTCAGGAACTGTGGATGGAAGACATATATCCTGCGGACACGGACAAAGGAATAGAACTGCGTCAGAAAAATATGCAGGAACTGCTCTGGTGGTTCAACAGAAAAGTTCTTGACCTGTGCGGCAGATGGTTTGAAGATTCGAAAGGCATGCCGCAGTGTGATGACGACACATGGATCGCCGTGAATGAGATGCAGATTGCAATCTATAACTGTCTGTTCCGGGATGGAGATTATCTCGATTACGCATGGCACATGGCAACATCATACTCGCGCATGGCAGAAACGTATATGATGAAAGGTGACGGCGAAAAATCAGCTGAATGCTGGCTGAAAACCGCCGAATTTTCGGCAATGCATGAATCAATCCCACCTTATGCTGAACATACATCATACCTTGTCAGTCATCTGGTTTACGATGAATCAAAGATGGGCAGGCAGGGTTCGTGCGGATCGCCGGAAGATTATCTATTCCAAATGAAACAGCCGATTTACGATCCGATCCGTGGTAATAAGCAGTTCGCAGAAGCTGTTTGCATTCTCGAAACCTGCCCGAGAAATACGCGGATTCGGGACAAAAAGGATTTTCAGTGGACGAAATCTGAATAACCTCACTCACCAAGAAGAATCAGACGGATATTTCTTGCGAGTTCATCAGAATCAAGCCCTTTTTCAATAACCGGCAGAACAGCTTCCCGGCTTTCACGGGTATGCGGCAGAGTGGAGGCGAGAGTATTTGCGCGGTCGTTCATGCCGATGCTGAGATAAAGGAAGCAGAGAAGTGCGCGCATTGTGGCTTTCTGCTTTTCGTTTGACGACAGCGGCAGCCCCTTTTCGATCAGTGCTGCGGCTTCACTGTGGATGCCCTTGAGAGCGAGAACTCCCGCAAGACCCAAAATCATGCCCGGATTGTTCGGATGAATCAGCAGAGCGTCACGATATACTTTTTCGGCGGCATCATAATCCCCCGCACGCTGAAAATCCGCTGCTTTGCTGTGGATGCTGTATCTTGTTT
>JAZOBK010000003.1:0-4950 GCA_045595985.1 Oscillospiraceae bacterium | reverse complement strand
CCGTGCAGCTCAACGACACCCACCCCGTCATCTCCATTCCGGAGCTGATCCGACTGCTGACAGGGGAATACGGCGTATCCTTTGAAGATGCCGCAGAAACCGCAAGACTGGTATTTCGCTACACGAACCACACCATCATGGCGGAGGCACTGGAAAAGTGGAGATGCGATCTTGTGAAAGAGCTGCTCCCCGAAATCTATCAGATCATCGTCAGACTTCACGAAATGCTCATCGCAGAGCTTTACAGCAAGGGGGCAGAAAAGGCGGAGATCCGCAAAATGCGTATCATTCAGGACGGCATGATCCACATGGCACACATGGCAATTTTCATGGGCAGCTTTGTCAATGGCGTGGCGGAAATCCACACACAGATCCTGAAGGACACCGCCCTTGCCGACTGGTACAAGTACTACCCCGAACGGTTCTGCAACAAGACTAACGGCATTACCCAGAGAAGATGGCTCAGACTCTGCAACCATGAGCTTTCTGCTCTGCTCACAGAACTGCTCGGCAGTGAGGACTGGGTGACGAATCTTGAGCTTCTGAAGGAACTGGACAAATATGCGGAGGATGCGGAGATTATGCATCGCTTCATGGCGATCAAAACCGAAAAGAAGCGGCAGCTTGTGGATCTGATCCACACCCGCGAAAGCCGCTTTGAGGATGCGGACAAATGCAGGGCGTTCTTCGACGCCGAAAACAGTGTGTTCGACATTCACATCAAGCGTCTGCATGAATACAAGCGGCAGCTTTTAGCGGCATTCTCCATTCTGTATATCTACTATGGCGTCAAGGACGGCAGCATTACCGACCTGCCGCCCGTAACCTTCCTGTTCGGTGCCAAGGCAGCTCCCGGTTACCGCAGAGCAAAGGCGATCATCAAGTATATCAATGAAATTGCAGCTATGATTGCAGGGGACGAGGAGGTTTCCGACCGAATCAAGGCATTCTTCGTTTCCGATTACAATGTATCCTACGCAGAAAAGCTGGTGGCAGCGGCGGATATTTCCGAGCAGATCTCCACCGCAGGCACGGAGGCGTCCGGTACGGGCAACATGAAGCTGATGCTGAACGGTGCGGTGACGCTGGGCACCTATGACGGTGCAAATGTGGAGATCGTGCAGGAGGCAGGCGAGGAGAACAACTACATCTTCGGTGCAAGAGTCGAGGAACTTGAAACGATCGTGCCGGATTACGATAGCCGTGCGATTCTTGCGAAGGACGAAAAGATCCGCAAAGTCGTGCAGACGCTCATGGACGGCACGTTCGATGACGGCGGCAGCGGTGATTTCAAGGAACTCTACGACGCACTGACCGAGGGTGCAAGCTGGCACGCTCCCGATCATTATTATGTGCTGGGCGACCTCGACAGCTATGTGAAAACCAAGGTGCAGGCTTTGCGGGATTATAAAAACGACCGCATGGCGTTTGCAAAAAAACAGTGGCACAATATCTGCAATGCCGGCAAGTTTAGCTCCGACAGAACCATTCGTGAATATGCCGAGGAGATCTGGCAGATCGAGCCTGTTGTATTTGATAATATGTAATTGCTGCTTATCATTATATTTTGTGACAAAGGGACGCTGTTCTCTGACACTCTGCCAAGAATGTGATTCTTGCAATTCTAACGTTCCGCCTTTGTCCCCACGAAGGGGGGCAATGGCGGAACGCCATGGGATTCCCAAGGGATGTACATCCCTTGGGCGGGGGGTTAGGGGGGCGGTGCCCCCCCTTTGCTACAAAAACACAAGGAGATGTATCCTATGACAAATAACTATGACGTCATTATTGCAGGCTGTGGTGCGGCAGGACTGTATGCCGCCATCAACCTGCCGAGCACAGCGAAAATTCTGCTGCTGACCAAGCGGGAGCTGACGCTGTGCAATACAGCTCTTGCACAGGGCGGTATTGCGGGCGTGTACAATTCCCCCGAAGACCGCACCTCCCTGCACGAAAACGACACCTACATTGCGGGCGGATTCCAGAACAATCCCGAAACCGTGCACATTCTCGTGGAGGAAGCGGCACAGGATATCGCACGCATCATCGAGCTTGGCGTGGACTTTGACAAACGCCCCGACGGGGAATACCACCGCACACTGGAGGGCGGCCACAGCCGCAGACGTATCTTCCACCACAAGGACGCCACGGGTGCGGAGATCGCACGCAAGCTCCTTGCCCATGTACAGTGCCTTCCGAATGTCGAAATTTGCGAAAACACGCTGCTTTGTGACGTGAAACGCACAAAAACAGGATTCTCTGCACTCACCCTCTGCGGTGAAACGTACCGCACCGTGCAGAGCCATTTCCTGATTCTGGCGACGGGCGGTATCGGACGTGTGTACGAATACACCACGAATTCCGCCATCGCAACGGGCGACGGCATTATGTTTGCCTACAATATGGGTGCAATGATTCGTGGACTTTCCCTGATCCAGTTCCACCCCACCGCATTCAACAACCACCACACCCGTGAGTGCTTCCTCATTTCCGAGGCAGTCCGAGGCGAGGGTGCATACCTGCTCAACTGTGACGGGGAACGTTTCATGCAGCACTATGACGACCGTCTGGAGCTTGCCCCCCGCGATGTGGTTTCCAACGCCATTGCACTCGAAACCAGACGCACTGGTTCATCCGACTTTTATCTGGATATTTCCCATAAGGATGCGGATTTCATCAAAAACCGCTTCCCCATGATCTACAGCAATCTGCTCGAACAGGGCTATGATCTGACAAAGGACAGAGTCCCGATCTATCCCTGTCAGCACTACCTCATGGGCGGCATTCAGGTCAATGCCCACGGCAGAACCACTGTGGACGGGCTTTACGCCGCAGGCGAGTGCTCCCACACGGGTGTTCACGGCAACAACCGCCTTGCCAGCAATTCCCTGCTGGAGGCACTGGTGTTCTCACGCCGTGCTGCAGCGGATATTGCCGCTCGATTGGAGAACGCACCGACGGAATTTGAGAACTGTCCGTTTACCGCAGATCCCGCTGCAACGCCCGTTCCGCACGGCGTGCGGACGCAGCTGCGGCGTATCCTGCAGGAGAGCTATTTCGTCATTCCGAACGGCGAAAAAGTGCAGGAGAATTTCGGCAGGGTATGTGAGATCCTCCACAGTCTGGAGGACGGCAATTACCGCATCAACGCCGATTATGTAGAAGCAAAAGCGACCGCAACCATGGCGTTCCTGATCCTCAACGAAGCCATGATCGAACAGAAAGGAGTATAGTATGCAGTTATTACAGAGCTACATCGACAGTATTATCAATACCGCACTGGAGGAGGATATTCATTATGTGGACGTGACCACGGATTATCTGCTCCCCGACGGACACACGAGCAGTGCCTATTATATCGCAAAAGCCGAGGGCGTTGTCTGCGGTCTGGACATCGCAAAGCGTGTGTTTGAGCTGGTCGGCGGCGGCGTGACATTTGACGCAAAGCTCAAGGACGGCGACAAGGTGAAGAACGGCGACATCATTGCCACGATGTCGGGCGATACCAAGACGCTCCTCAAGGGCGAACGCACCGCACTGAACATCCTCCAGCATATGTCGGGTATTGCAAGTGCAACGGCACACTGCGTGGAGCTGGTCGAAGGTACGAGAGCGAAGATCACGGACACCAGAAAGACGCTTCCGGGACTCCGCCGGCTGCAAAAGTACGCTGTCATCGTAGGCGGCGGCAAGAATCACCGCTACAACCTCTCCGAGGGTGCAATGCTCAAGGACAACCACATCGACGTGTACGGCGGCATTACGCCGGCAGTTACGGCACTGCGTGAAAAGATCGGTCATATGACCAAAATCGAAGTTGAGGTGCGTAATCTCGATGAGCTGCAGGAAGCTCTGGCTGTCGGCTGCGAGCTGATCATGCTGGACAACATGAGCTGCGAGGATATGACAAAGGCTGTGGAAATTACCGCAGGCAGGGCACTTCTGGAGGCCTCCGGCAACGTAACGGAGGAGAATATTGCGGATGTCGCAAAGACGGGCGTGGACATTATTTCGCTCGGTGCACTGACGCATTCGGTGAAGTGCTTTGACATATCTATGAGATTTGATAAATAAGGAGAGTATCATGAAATTACAGACTACAGCCATTTTTCTGGCGTGTGCCATGCTTGCGGCAATTCTGACAGGCTGCAAGAATGAACAGGAATCCACCCCTTCGCAGACGGACAGCACAACAGAAGCCACGCAGGCAACGCAGGAAACTGTACAGGGCAAGCACCATATCACCGTGGAAAGCGTGGAAATTTCGCTTTCCGAGCTGAAAGCACAGAATTATACCGTTCCCGTGTATGTACGCCTTGACAAAAATGCGGGCGTGAATTACAGCGAATGGGGCTTAATCGTAGACAAACGCTGCGACTTTGCTGTGAATGAAGATGCAGAGGATCTGGCGTTTACCGTGTACCATTCCATCAACAAAAAGGAGCACTTCATATGGACGGCGTGGGCGTCCGGAACCGAAGTAAGCACCAAAACCGGAAACCTCATCTGTGTGAATGTAATACTTCCCAAACGCACTGTAGCTGGCGATACGTTCACGCTGGAATATGCCGACTGGTCAAAGGCGGATACGCCCCATCTGTGGAACAGCACGGATTCCAAATGGGCGGAATCCGGTGACGTGACGTGGACGGACGGAACCATCACAATCACACAATAACCCGATAAATAGAAATCCCGAAAGAGTGGAGAGCATTTCTCACGCTGCTTTCGGGATTTTTTGTATATTCTCAAAGGGCACTGCGGTCGGATGTGCAAAGGCAAATCCTGACAGGACATCTCGCCCGTGCGGGCTCCGCAATACGTTCTGTTTCACTGTACTGAAGCCGCCTTTGGCGACGGTCTGTTAACCGAAATTAGCTTTGCACTGCTTGCCGTAGGCAAAAGTGCATTGCGGTCGGGAATGCAAAGGCAAATCCTGACAGGACATCT
>JAZOBK010000002.1:0-8798 GCA_045595985.1 Oscillospiraceae bacterium | reverse complement strand
ATTGGCTTCCTTGTATTTTTCAGCCGAAAGCAGACCCTGCACCTCTTTCAGATACCCTGCCGCACCTTCACGGTCATTCGATCCTGGGCCTGCACTCCATACGGTGCATTCATTCAGGTCGATCCACTCGGTCGGGCAGTTGCCGTAGACCATCGCACCGATTCTGCCGTTACCAAGCGGCAGTGCACGGTAGAATGATTCGGCGTTGTCCCATGCATTATCCTTGCTGTACGTTCCCGCCTGTGTGGTATACCACATGACAAGATCGGGGTCGTAGCCCTGTACAGTCAGGGCATCAGCCTGTGTGGACACCTGCATTTCCGACGGAAGCTGACAAGTTCCGACGCACAGTACTGCTGCACAGATCAGTGCTGCGATTTTTTTGAATTTCCGCATTCTCAACTCCTCCAAACTCTTTAGGTATTTCGTTCAAATATGATATTTTTATTATAACACTGTGAATTATGTTTGTCAATCAAGTCTGTGTGTTTTTTTGCATTTTTTTATTGCAAAAGCTGCCACAGCCGTATCGTGGTTCTCAATGCGGATCCCCCTGCCGTTTCCGACAGGGGGATGTATATGTTCCGAATCATGTGCCGCCGTCATTTATGGGGAGCAAACAGTTCACGCTTCATGAATGAAAGATCGAATGCATCGAGCTTTCCGTCCTCGCAGAGATCGCCGGTAGCACTGTCCGTAATCTTCCCCGATCCGAGCAGCCATTTGCGGAGCATCACCACATCGGCAGCGGAGAAGCTGCCGTCGGCATTCACATCACCACGCACAGATTCCGACGGCTCCATGGTAAGGGAAAGCAGATAGATCAGCGGCGAATTCCAGTAGATGGTGATCTCGTTGGTGGAATAACTGCCGCTGTGGTCGATATAGCATTTGGCGGCAGGCGTATCCGAAAGATACTTCTGTGCCGTACTGTCAGCAAGATCCGAGTTCACTCCGCCTACCAGCATACCGGACATGGGCTGTCCCTGTGCAATGGATAGAAAAGCCTCCTCTCCCTTCTTCCCGTTTTTTCGATTGGAAAAGCTTTTCCTCATTATATCATAAGAAAGATAGAATTTCAACGGAAGTCTTATGAATTTTCTGTTTTTGCGACCAAGCTGCAGAATGCGGTGAAATAAAAAAGCTTCCCGTAAAGGGAAGCTTTCAGATACGTCTGATGCACAGACGCTGTGTTGGCAGGGGCGGAAGGAATCGAACCCTCGTCAAAAGTTTTGGAGACTCCTATTCTACCGTTGAACTACGCCCCTATTTATACTGCCGCATCTCTGCGACTTATATAGTATATCATATTTCAGATTTTTTGTCAAGTGTTTTTTTCATTTTTTTGCTCAAGTACGCAAAGTATTGCTTTTCCCGTCAAAATCCTGTATAATAGAACCATATCTGTTTTGGGGAGGTGGTAGAAGGATGAGCGGATTTTCCGAGCTGATCAAAAATTTTGACAAAACACGGGATTATGTCCGTGAGTTTTTTATTTACGGATTCAAGGTGCGTGGGGATTTTGACAGCAAGAGTGCAAGAACCTACGACAACGAAAAACGCCGTGTGGAAAGCTGGCTGGGTGATTTCCTGCGATACGATACCACCGAGCGTGGCAAGCAGGTTGCCATTTCCGTGGACAGCGGACAGATTTCCGTCAATCCCCTCTACCGTGCACTGGCATCCCGCAGCTTTACCGACAATGACATCCGCCTGCATTTCCTGCTGCTTGACCTCCTTTCCGATGGAAAGCCCCACTCCATCCGCACACTCACAGAGGGGCTTGCGGCGGAATATGGTGCCGTGTTTGATGAGCAGACTGTGCGGGGAAAGCTTCGGGAATACGCTGCGGAGGGAATTCTGCTCACCGAACGTTCGGGAAACTCCCTTCTCTACCGGCTTTCTGCCGAAACACCGCATTCCCTGCTGCAAACGCATGAGGGGCTTGCGGATGCCGTGAAATTCTTTTCCTGTCTGCCGGAATTCGGATTTACCGGTCACACGATCTTGCAGTCAGCCGGTCTGCAGAACGACTGTTTTCTGATGAAGCACAATTATATCGTGCATACGCTTGAAGATGTGATCCTCCAGCAGCTGAGCGACGCTATCGGCAATGAACACGCCGTATGCATCCAGCACATCGGCAGAAAACGCACGCCGCAGGAAATTACGGGCGTACCGCTGAAACTCTATGCCTCGGCACAGACAGGGCGACGCTATCTGATCCTCTACCAGCCAGATTACAAACGCCTCACCTCCTATCGTCTGGACTTCATCCGCCGCATCACCGACTGCGGCAAATGTGAGCAATACCGTGAATACGCCGACATACTGCATCGAAATGCGGACAGATGCTATGGCGTATCCTTCGGAGAACGCAGCGACGGTACAAGTGTGCATACCGTCCGTATGACTATTCGGGCGGATGCGGAAACCGAGCCGTACATCATTGAACGGATGCAGCGTGAGAAACGCTGCGGTTCGGTGGAATGCATCAGCAAGGGGCTGTATACTTTCACTGCGGAGGTTTTTGATCCCAACGAACTGATGCACTGGGTCAAAACCTACATCGGGCGTATTGTGTCCATTGAGGGAGCGTCGGAGGAAACCGAACGCTTCGTGCAGGACATCGTGCGGATGCAGCGGATGTACAACGGAAAGGAGGCGGAAAATGCAGCTGTTCAGTGAAATCTACGGTGCCTATTTCCGCACCGTTGAGCAGATTCTGTCAAAAGAACGGATCACCAAACAGGAGATCCGTGACATCATCGGTAAGGAAGCGTTTCGGGATTCTTTCCTGTTCCTGCCGCAGAAGCTCAACCCCGATTCTCCCGAAAGCTGGGGTCTGCTAAAGACAAACCCCGACGGCAGTTTTTCCCGCATCACCCAAAATCCACCGCCGAAATTCCTCACGCTGCTGCAGAAACGCTGGCTGAAGTCGAAGCTCTCCGACCCGAGAATGCGGCTGTTCCTGTCAAAGGACGTTCTGCAAAGACTGAATGCAGCACTTACGGAGATCGCACCGCTCTACCCTGCGGGCGTGTTCCGTTATTTCGACGTATTCTCCGACGGCGACTGCTATGAAAGCAAAGCCTACCGCCGTGCATTCCGCACAGTTCTGCAAGCCATACACATGGACGAGATATTGGAGATCCGCTTTGTCAGCGGTAAGGGCAGAGCACAGCGTGGGTATTTCCTGCCGCTGAAGCTTGAATATTCCCGCAAGAACGACAAATTCCGGGCATTCTGCTGCCGCATCGGAAAGGATGGCATTGCGGGCTTCGGTACGCTCAATATCGGCAGGATCACGGGAATTTCTCAAACAGGCAGGCATTTCCCAAGCGAGGGATTGACGCAGCAGTGGCTTGCAAGCCGCCGCTGCAAGGAACCTGTGCAGGTCGAGGTTTACGGGGAACGTAATGGCATTGAACGGTTTCTGATGGAATTCGCGTCATTTGAAAAGCACACGGAATGGGACGCCGACCGCGGCACCTGCATGGTGCGGCTGTGGTACGACACGCAGGATGAAACGGAACTGCTCATTCAGCTGCTGAGCTTCGGCCCTGTGGTGGAAATTCTCGGCCCTCCCGATTTCCGCCGACAGGCGGCGGAGCGGGTTGCGGCACAGTATGCGTTGCTGGATGGATTTCAGGAGAAAAACTAAAATTTGTAATGTACACCTCGTTTCGGAGAACTGCCGAAGCGAGGTGTTTTCGTCCGATTTACCAAATTATATTGCATGGCATTGTGCAGGTCTACAATTTTTGAAACTCTTGTCAGGTTTTGGCTCCGTCATGTGTATTAAGGGTGAATGCGTTTTGCTGTATTGCATCACAAAAGGAGGAACTCCACATGAGAAAACTAATTGCACTCTGCACGTCGATGCTTCTGCTCTCCCTGACCGCCTGCAGCGGAAAACCCGTACAAAATCTGGACAAACCGACGGCCTCGGATTCGGCGACAGTCGAACAGGAGCCTGCCCCGACGGATGAGAATGGGGACATTCTTATCCGCATTGCAACGGATGAAACACAATACCTGCCGCCGGAACTGGAAACAGCAATAGAAACTTTCAACCAAATGGACAATGGCTATCATGTAAAGCCTGTGATCTATTCGTTGGGATCGGACGAAAGCGGCGGACTCCAGACGGCGGATATGCGGCTGCAAATGGACATTCTGCAAGGAAAAAATGTGGATATTGTCATGGACTATTCCTTCAGCGAGATGAGCCGTTATGACATTCTCTCGGAAAAGGGGGCATTTGTCGATCTGTACACATTCCTTGACGGCGAATCGGACATTTCCCGATCGGAGCTGAATACCCATGTGCTGGAACTTCATGAGAATGATGGCAAGCTTTATCAGATGCCGCTGTATTTCAATGTGGATACGATGTGTGGCGATGCGAAATATGTCGGCACAAAGGAAAACTGGACACTTGATGAGCTGATCGCACATTGGGAACAGATGCCGGAGGGAACATTCTTTTGTAACAACTCTACGAAGTGGCCTGTTTACTGGGCCATCATCCGTGGCAATCTGGGTGCGTTTGTGGATTATGAGAATGGTACTTGTTCATTTGATTCTCCCGAATTTGTGCAGCTGCTGGAGTTCTGCAACAGCTTTCCCGACACCAAAGTCAAGGTGCAGCCCGATTGGGATACGGTTCATTATATGAACTGGTGTTCCTTCAGCGGATTTGATGAATTTCACAAAGCTGCGGATGATACTACTGTTTTTGTGGGATACCCTTCAGAAAACGAAAAAGGTTCTTTTGTGGATACGTTAAGAAAACGCTACAGCATCTGTGCAAGTGCACATCCGGCAGTACAGGAGGGTGCATGGGAATTCTTGAGCTATATACTTGATGCAGATGTACAGATCGAAAACTGCATTTCCTATAACAGCGAGAACTACAAGCAGAATCCCCACCTTGAGGAAAATGGTTTTCCGATCAATCAGACTGCATTTGAGAGAATCGCAGAGGGGATGATCGCCCATGCCGGAGAATCACGGGTTCTTTCCTTTTCGGGTATGGAGAAAGATGTCGGTTATCTGACGCAGGAAGAATACGAACGGTTACTGAAACTCATTGATTCCCTTAACCGCATGAATTCTCCTGTAGATAAGGTCGCAAACACCATCATCGAAAATGAAGTCGATGCCTACTTCGCAGGCGAACGCACCGCCGAGGAAGTGGCAAAATCCATTCAGGGACGGGTGGAAATTCTCATCAGTGAGCGGTCATGAGCAAAGCGGTTCGGCTATTCAGCCAAACCGCTTTTGTTACCCAATCATCGCCCGAATTTCCTTTTCCGTATCCGCAACCTCCCGACGGAATTCCTCCGCCGAAACACGGTACGCACCGTTGCCGAGGATGATGATCTGCTCCAGACCGTCCGAGGTCGCCACTCGCACCCTCGCATCCCTGCAAAGCTTGTGCGTAACACGCTCGATGTACATATCCGCCGTTTCCGCTTCCTTCGTGTACACGACGCTCACGCCGTTTTCTTCCGAAACGCTCTCCTTGCCGCCCTTGACCTTGTAGGCGTCAAACACCACGATCAGGCGGCATTTCCTGAATCCCTGAAAGTTTGCAAGAATGTCGATCAGCCGCTGTCTTGCGGATTCCAGACTATCCTTAGCGATCGCTTTCAGCTCGTCCCATGCGAAAATGATGTTGTACCCGTCCACCAACAGATATTCGGGACCTTTCGGAATGGGTACGGGTTTGCGTGAGGGCTTGGGCGTGGGGGGGCGTTTTTCCGTATGCAGTGCATGGCGTTCCTGCCGTTCGATCTTACCGTAAGTCTGCTCGAAGATTTTCATCAGCTCCGCATCCTGTGCGGCACTGCCGCTGTATTTCGTGGATTTCGGAACATTCACAGGTGCGGTGTAATCCTCCGTTTCCGGTCGAAGATAGCTTTCGGTGTGCATATGGTTTGCCACCTCATCCCATTTCACAAGCACGCCTGCACCGTGGGAACAGAACACGGAATCGGGGGAATTGTCCGTATCCGCCTCTGCGTTGTAGCCGATTTTTGCAATGACTTCCTCGGCATTGGCACAGGGGGCATAGCCTGCGGACGTGCAGGAGAGCTTTCCCCTGCCCCTTGTGTATTCCATCACAGTTCCCGAATAGGTCATCATAGTGGCGGCAGGTGCCTGCCCACGCAGAAGTGCCGTTTCTCCCATTGTTTCGGGGGAATCAAACTTTCCGCTCATCAGCTGCAGATCAGTGATGGCACGCCCCACGCATTCCGACGGCACTTCCAGACGGAAATGATACCACGGTTCAAGCAGCACACTTTCCGCCTGCATCAGACCCTGACGGATGGCACGATAGGTCGCCTGCCGGAAATCACCGCCCTCCGTATGCTTTTTATGGGCACGCCCCGCAACGAGCGAAATTTTCATATCCGTCAGCGGAGCTCCCGTCAGCACGCCAAGGTGGGATTTCTCTTGCAAATGCGTCAGAATCAGACGCTGCCAGTTGCGGTCGAGGGCATCCTCACGGCAGAGGCTTGTAAATTTCATGCCGCTGCCCAAAGGTGCGGGTTCCAACAGCAGCCGCACTTCGGCGTAATGACGCAGCGGCTCGTAGTGTCCCATACCCTCCACGGTATCGGCGATGGTTTCCTTGTAGGCGACGCCGCCTGCGGCGAAATCCATATTCATGAAAAAACGCTCCGCCAGCACATGACGCAGCACGGCAAGCTGGATCTCGCCCATGAGCAGCACATGGATCTCCTGCAGCTGGGGCTGGTAGGACACCTGCAGCTGCGGATCCTCCTCCTCAAGCTTTCGCAGTGCCGAAAGTGCCGTATGCACGTCGATTTCCTGCGGCAGCACCACGGAATACCGCAGAACCGGCTCCAGCAACGGGCTGCCCGTATCCTGTGCAGCTCCCAATCCCTGACCTGCATAGGTTTTCAGAAGTCCCGTCACGGCACAGACCGTGCCTGCGGGAGCTTCCTCCGCGGGCTGGAATTTTGTGCCCGAATACAGACGAATCTGGTTGATTTTTTCCTGCCACGGCTCACCGTCCGCAGTCACGCCTTCAAGAATGTCACGCACTCTCAGCGTGCCGCCCGTGATCTTCATATGCGTCAGCCTGCGTCCCTGCTCGTCCTCGGTGATCTTATAGACCTTGGCGGCAAATTCCGGCAGTGCCGGACGGGGCAGCGTGTAATTCTGCAGAAGTTCCAGAAGCTCCGCAACGCCCTGCATTTTCAGTGCGGAACCAAAACAGCACGGGAACACATGACGCCCTGCGATCGCCTGTGCGACGGTTTCGGGTTTCAGCTCCCCATCCTCAAGCATTTCCTGCATCAAAGCTTCGTCGCAGACGGCAAGTGCCTCGGTGCATTCCTCGGATGTGATGTCCGAGAAATCCACACAGTTTCCGTGCAGACGGGCAGTGAGCAGCTCCATGAGCTGCATACGGTCGGAAAGTGACAGATCCATCTTGTTGACAAAAATAAAGGTGGGAACGCCGCTGTGCTCCAGCAGCCGCCAGAGGGTTTCCGTGTGGCTCTGGATGCCGTCCGCACCGCTGACAACGAGAATGGCGTAATCGAGCACCTGCAGGGTGCGTTCCATTTCCGCTGAAAAATCCACGTGTCCGGGCGTGTCGAGGAGTGTGATTTCCGCATCTGCAAGACGCAGCCGTGCCTGCTTTGAGAAAATGGTGATGCCACGGTCACGCTCCAGAGAATGCGTATCCAGAAATGCATCGCCGTGGTCAACTCTGCCCACACGACGCAGCTCGCCCGCAGTATACAGCAGCCCCTCCGAGAGGGTGGTCTTTCCGGAATCAACATGGGCAAGAATGCCGAGGGTGATGCGTTTCATGGGGGTTCTCCTTTTTGATTGTTGTTATGTTTATTATAGCATATTTCACTTCGTATGGCAAGAGAAAGTCCGGTCTCTTGACAATTATAGCGCAAAGAGCTATAATGAAACAAAACCAATACAAATATCACGGAGGATATTATGATAGAGATCAAAGAACACTTGCTTGAAGGCTACACCTTCATTGACCTTTTTGCCGGACTGGGCGGGTTCAGAATTGCTTTGGAATCCTTGGGTGCCGATTGTGTCTACTCAAATGATTGGGATGTTCCGGTACAAGAGGTCTACGCCGCCAACTTCGGAGATACTCCCGAAGGCGACATTACCAAAGTCGATGAAAGAACGATTCCCGACCACGATATTCTATGTGCGGGTTTTCCTTGTCAGGCATTTTCCATCAGCGGAAAGCAAAAGGGGTTCGAAGATAGTCGAGGTAATCTTTTTTTTGATGTTGCTCGAATCGTGAAAGAGAAAAAGCCGAAAATCGTATTTATGGAAAATGTGAAAAACTTCGCTTTTCACGATAACGGACGCACTTTGCAGGCAGTCAAAACGACTATGGAAGAACTCGGCTACACTTTTTTTCAGAAGGTATTGAACGCTGTTGACTACGGAGTACCCCAAAAACGTGAAAGAATCTATATGGTGTGTTTTAGAAATGATTTGAACATTACGGAGTTTTCTTTCCCGAAGGCATTCAGACTCACACGTCATGTAGAAGATTTTCTCTTGGATGATGAGGAACTTGTAAGGCATTTGTATGTTGATCGCTCCGACACCTATTACAATGGCAAGGCTGATGACACCTATAGCGACAAGTCCATCCGATTGGGCATCGTCAACAAAGGCGGACAGGGGGAGCGAATCTACAGTACGAAAGGTATCGCCATTACACTGTCTGCTTATGGCGGCGGCATCTTTGCGAAAACAGGAGGGTATTT
>JAZOBK010000001.1:0-4298 GCA_045595985.1 Oscillospiraceae bacterium | reverse complement strand
TGCACTCTCTGTAAAGAACAGAGCTGACAGTATTGAAGAACTGCATACATTCTGGGACAAAATAACAAATTAAGGGAGCCAGAGATGATGTAAAAATACGGACAAGCAGAGCTGATGAACGCACTGGTGCAGGTGGTCCTTGAAAACGAGGAACACCTCACCGAACAGCAGAAAGCGGAGGTTGCAAAGAAAACAGCCACAGAAGTATTTGCAGAGTTTCCTTCTGCGCGAGATATGGAGGTTGCAGCATGATTGGATTTATTATCGGATGTGTGGTTGGCGGCACCGTTGGTGTGGTTGCCATGTGCTGCTGCATTGCAGGTAAAGAAGCGGACAAGCATATTGATTCCGACGAATAAAAATCCCTCTGCGGCAATGCAGAGGGATACATTCAGATTCGTTCAAGCAGCTCGGAGGGCTTGATTGCAGGAACACGGCTTTCCTTGAAATCACGGATATTTCGTGTGATAATGAAATCCGCTTTCAGTCGGGATGCACAGGCCATCTGCACAGCGTCCTCATAATCGGCGGCTTTCATATTCGCCGCTTTTTTCAGATCATCGGATTTCAGATCCGCAATGCGGAAAATCAGGAACAGCTTGTCGATGATTTCCTTGGTCTTTTCCGGATCAAGCTCCTTGCGAAGAATATACACAATATTTGGAATAGAAAGAGCAGAAATGTAGCCGTTGATCCGGTCAACCTCGCAGTACTTCCAGACCTTGAGAGAGTCCTCCAGAAAGGCTTCACGGTTACACAGAACGTCAAGAATCACATTGGTGTCAATCAATACTTTCATGAGCTGCAATCCTTTCTGCTCTGATGGCTTTATCATCATAGTCGTGCTTCAGAACGCCAGCAAGAGAATCGGAGAGGAAGGAAATGCTGCTTTTATGGGAAACAAGGCGTGCGACTTCCTTTCCGTTTTTGAGGATGAGAACTTCACCTCCGGACTGCACCGACTGCAGATAGTGACCGAAGTTGTTCTGAAATTCAGTAGCTGTTACAGTAATCATACATAGCACCTCCATGTGTTTTATCTAATTTTATTATACCCGATTTTAGCTAATTTGTCAACAGCTTTAGTGAAAATAGGAGTGGTAAATTTTAGCGATAATTGTTGGATGTGCCATGAAACAGGTAGCCATTTTTGTTGGCTTTGGTGATTCCATTCCCACAGGATTTGTGGTATTGTAGTAGATAAAAGAAAAGGAGGTAGGTGAAAGCATGGCAACCGTAACAGTGATACAACCAATTACAGCAACAGAAACGAACAAGCTGAGAGTTGCCGCTTACTGCCGAGTCAGCGGGGGCAGCGAGGATCAGCTCAATTCCTATCAGGCACAGATGACCTACTACAGCCATAAGTTTGAAGATTCGACCACGGAAGAACTTGTGGACTTGTATGCCGATGAAGGCATCACCGGTACCCGTGACGATAAGCGTGACGAATTCCAAAGACTGATGAAGGATTGCAGACGTGGTAAGATCGACAGAATCTATACCAAGTCCATCAGCCGATTCGCCAGAAACACAAAGGACTGTCTCATAAATCTCCGAGAACTGAAGTCGCTTGGGATTACAGTGTTCTTCGAAAAAGAGAACATCGACACCGGCAATATGACCGATGAGATTATGATCACAATCCTCGGCGGTCTGGCACAGGAGGAATCCGTGTCCATTTCACAAAATATACGCTGGGGAATTGAAAAGAAAATGAAAAATGGAACTTTCATTCAGCCGACTGCCCCATATGGATACCGGATGAAAAATCAAACGCTGGTGATTTGTGAGGAAGAAGCTAAAATTGTACGCTTTATATTTTCAGCGTATCTGGCAGGATATGGGATTCGATCCATTCAAGAGATGTTGAACGCTTCCGAGGACACAAAACTGAATCATTCTGAGTGGAAATATGATTCTATTCGATATATCTTATCGAATGAGAAATACACTGGCAACTCACTGTGGCATAAATTCTGTATGACGGACACATTGCCGTACAGAAAAATTGTGAACCGTGGACATAAACCACAGTATTACAGCAGCGAAACACATCCCGCAATTATTAGTGAAGAAGAATTTGAAAAAGTAAAATTGCTGATGAAAATGAAGAGATCAGAAAAAACTGAGCTTGATTCTTCATTCAAAAGAAAATTATTTTGCAAGGAATGTGGTTCCATGTTCCGGATCAAGCATATCCGAGGCAAGACATATTGGATATGCAGAACTCATGATTTAAAAGCAGAGCTTTGCAGTATATCTCAAATATCAGAAACACAAATCATAGCTGCATTTATCACAATGCACAATAAACTGTTACATCATTATAAAGATCTTTTCTTGCCCATGCAGATAGCTCTGCAGGAATTGAAAATCCGCAAATTCAGCGGCAATCTGCGAGTGATGGACATTCACAAGGAGATTGCAAAGTTTCGGGAACAAGTCCATGTACTCAGCCGATTAAAAACAAAGGGTTTTCTGGATGAGGCAAAGTATCAGGAGCAGACCACAGAGCTGAATGCGAAGATTAATCGTTTACATCAGGAACTCAAACGCATGACACACTCCGATGAGGAAGATGAAACCCTTGATCAGATTGAAATGCTGGTAGAAATATTTGAGAAAAGAGAACAGCTCATGACAGCATTTGAACCGGATATATTCGAAAGCATCGTGGACAGGATCGTTGTGAAAAGCAGAAATGAACTCGAATTTCATCTGATAGGCGGGCTGAAACTGACAGAAAAAATCTAAAAAACCTATTGAAATTCTATCAGAATTGTGATATAATAATTATAGGAATCTGAAAGGAGCGATTGCTATGATTATCAAGTCATCCACTGTTCTGCGAAACGATTACGGACAAATCTCGAATCTTGCTCATGAGCGACAGGAACCCATATACATCACCAAAAACGGCGAGGGAGATCTTGTTGTGATGAGCATTGACGCATTTGAAAAGCGTGAGGAGCTGATCCGACTGAAAGCAAAGCTTGACGCAGCTGAACACAGCAGACTTTCAGGAGAGCCTACCGTATCCCTTGAAGATGCAAGAAAACGACTTGCGGAGAAGTATCATAATGCGTGAATACAAACTGGAATTGCTCGCACCTGCATGGTGTGAGCTGGAAATGATTGCAGATATGCATCTGTCCCTTGTAGGAGCGAAATCTGCTGAAAAAATCACCACGCAGATACTTGATGCATTGGAATGTCTGAAAACAAGTCCGTATATGGGGCGAGCCTGCGAGGAAAGAATACTTGTCGTTGATGAATACAGGAAATTGATTGTCGGCAAATATCTGTGTTTTTATCGGGTAATTGCTGATACAGTGTATGTGTACCACATTGTGAACGGCAAGCGGGATTATCCGAAAATTTTTGAAGAAGAACAGCAATAAGAATTATGCTCTGCGACCAAAAGTTGCAGAGCATTTTTGTTGCCATTGCTGACTGGATTTCCACAGCAAGTTGTGGTATGATTGTAAGCTAACAGGAGGTGAAGTGAAATGGCAAGAAACCGAACAATCCCATTCGGATATATGATGCAGAATGGTGAAATTACAGCCAATCCCCAAGAGGTATTAGCAGTTATCACAATATTCAGCGAATATCTCAAAGGCAAAAGCTTGCTGGAGATTGCCAAACAGATGGATGTTCCCTACAGTGACGGTGCAGTGTGGAACAAGCACATGGTGAAGCGGATTCTGGAAAATGAGAAATATCTCGGTACGGACAAGTACCCACAGCTCGTTGATGAGGAAACCTTCCGTGCAGCCAACGAGAAGAAGCTCTGTAAGGCGAAATCTCTCTGCCTGATCTGCGAGGACTTGCAGGAAATCCGCAAGCTGACTGTATGCAAGGAATGCGGACACAGACTCTCCCGAATGGGCGGATGCAGCCGAAGTGAAAAGTGGGACTGCAGAAATGAGGATTGTTATAGATTCGAGTACCGCTTGACTGACCAGATGCTTATCGGAGCAATTCTGAATGTGCTGAACGCTGCAATCGCAAACCTAAGCCTGCTAGAATTCGGCGGTGAGGTCAGCAGCTACAATCCTAACGGCGAAATTACCAGACAGCAGAATGAAATCCATCGAATGATGGATAGCAATCAGATTGATTATGACCGGACAAAGGCAGAGATCCTACGTCTTGCAGAAATGAAATATGCCTGCTGTACATACAGTGACGCTCCGCAGAAAACGGAGCTGCTGAAATCTTTGCTTGCAGAGCAAACACAACTGAATACTTTGGATATTGGCTTACTGAAATCCTGCGTTTCGCAGATTCTG